>CAMSTY010000006.1 GCA_947063875.1 uncultured bacterium | reverse complement strand
CCATGTTCGGCGCATCGGTGCTGGTGCCTTTTATTTTTGGGATCAGTCCGGCGATTGTGCTTTTCATGAACGGGGTGGGAACGCTGCTGTTTATTTTGGTGACGAAGGGAAAGTCCCCTGCTTATCTGGGTTCCAGCTTTGCCTTTCTTGCCCCGGCGGGAATCGTCATTCAGAACTGGGGTTACGAATATGCCCTGGGAGGTTTCGTGGCGGTGGGGTTTTGCGGCTGTATTCTGGCCCTGATTGTGTACAAGTTCGGCACGGATTGGATTGATGTGGTACTGCCGCCGGCAGCTATGGGGCCGGTGGTGGCCCTGATTGGCCTGGAGCTGTCTTCCTCGGCTGCCGGCAATGCGGGACTGCTGGACGAGACGATCCAGCCGGCCAATGTGATTGTATTTCTGGTGACGTTGGGATTTGCGGTGTTTGGTTCCATATTGTTTAAGGGATTTTTGTCGGTGATTCCGATTTTGATTGCGGTGATTGCCGGATATGTGGCGGCTGTCTGCTGCGGAATCGTCAGCTTTGAGGCGGTGGCGGCGGCGCCTTGGTTTGCCATTCCGGACTTTACTGCCCCCAGGTTTGACCCGGAGGCCATATTGATTATTCTGCCCGTGATTCTGGTGATTGCTTCCGAGCATATCGGCCATCAGGTGGTGACCAGCAAGATTGTGGGACGTGATCTTTTAAAGGAACCGGGACTTCACAGGAGCCTGTTCGGAGATAATTTTTCCACTATGATTTCCGGAATGATCGGTTCCGTACCCACTACCACCTATGGGGAGAATATCGGGGTTATGGCGATGACCGGCGTGTACAGTGTCCATGTGATTGCGGGAGCCGCCGTGCTCTCCATTGTCTGCTCCTTTGTAGGCAAGCTTTCCATGCTGATCAGTACGATTCCGGGGCCTGTGATCGGTGGCATCTCCTTCCTGCTCTATGGAATGATCGGCACCTCCGGACTGCGGATCTTGGTGGATTCCAAGGTGGATTTTGGAAAATCCCGCAATCAGGCGCTGACTTCCGTGATCTTTGTGGCCGGGCTTTCCGGGATTGCCATTAAGATCGGGAATATTCAGCTGACAGGCATGGTGCTGGCCTGCGTGGTGGGCATGGCCCTGAGCCTGGCCTTCTATCTCTTAGATAAAGGGAAGCTGACCAATGACCGGGAGGAAGCGTAGAGAAAGAGGAAAACAACATGAGCGGAACCTTATACGGCGTAGGGGTGGGGCCGGGAGATCCCAGGCTGATGACCCTTTTGGCAGTGGAAACGATTGAGAAATGCCCGGTAATTGCAGTTCCGGCAGAAGGCCGGGAGCACGCCATCAGCTATCAGATTGCAAATGGCGTGGTAAAGGGCCTGGCAGAAAAGATGTGCCTGAATCTCTCGACACCCATGACCAAGGACCCTGAGATTTTGGAGCAGAATTATGAGCGGGCCGCCGGCCAGATCATCCGGCAGCTGGAGGAGAACCGGGATGTGGCTTATCTTACCCTGGGAGACCCTACGATTTACTCTACTTATATTTACATTCACCGGCTGGTGAGAGGGCAGGGATATTCCGCCCGGATTATCAATGGGATTCCTTCCTTCTGCGCGGTGGCGGCCAGGATCGGGGACAGCCTTGCGGATCGTTCGGAGCAGCTTCATATCATTCCCTCCAGCTACCAGATTGAGGAAACCCTGGATTATCCTGGCAATAAGGTTTTTATGAAAGCCGCCTCAAAACTTTCCGGGGTAAAGCATACCCTTCAGGAGAAGCATATGACTGCGGTGATGATAGAAAACTGTGGCTTGCCGGATGAGCATATCTACCAGGGAGCAGCCTCTATGCCAGAGCAGGCCAGCTATTATTCCATCGTTCTGGTTAAAGAGGGAACCCATGATTGAATTAAAAAATCTCACCAAAAAATACAATGATTTTGTGGCAGTAAACAACTTAAACCTGAGGATTGAAACCGGCGGTTTTTTTGGACTTCTGGGGCCCAATGGAGCGGGAAAGTCAACTACCATCGGGATGCTGTCCACACTCTATCTTCCCACGGCAGGAGAGATTCTCATCGACGGGGAGGCGCTGACCAGAAAAAATACCTCCTTAAAGCGCAGAATCAGTGTTGTGACCCAGGAATACTCCATGCGCCAGGATATGACGATTGAAGAGATCATGGAGTATCAGGGGAGGCTGTATTTTGTGCCTTCCAGGGAGAGGAAGAAAAAGACCCAGGAGCTTCTGGAGTTTTGCGATTTGTATGATTACCGGAAACGGACTGTACGCAAATTGTCCGGCGGGATGAAACGCAAGCTGATGGTATGCCGCGCACTTTTGACCGAGCCGGATATTTTGCTGCTGGATGAACCGACGGCGGGGATGGACGCCCTGGCCCGGCGGCAGATGTGGAATCTTTTGAAAAGGCTGAATCATGACCGGCTGACTATTTTGCTTACCACACATTATATGGAGGAGGCAGAGATCCTCTGCGACCAGGTAGGACTTATGGACAGAGGCAGGCTGGAGGAAGTGAATACGCCCAAGGCGATGATCGAACAGCTGGGCCAGTACGCGGTGGATTGGATGGCAGGAGAAGAGATGGAAAGCAGCTTTTTTCAGACCCGGGAGGAAGCGATTAAATTCCTGTCCAAAGCCAGCGAAGAAGCCGCGCTTAGAAGTACAACCCTGGAGGATGTGTTTCTTGAAAAAATCGGAAAGCATTTGGAGAATCGATAGTTATGGGGATTTTGACCGTATTGTGGGAAAAATGGGTGGAGTTTAAGCGTGATTTTTATAAGATCACTTTGGCGGCTATGATTGCGCCTTTGATGTATATTCTGGTATTCGGGATGGGGGTTCAAACGCTTTCTTACGGACAATCCTATCTGAATTTCCTGATTCCTGGGGTGGTGGCCATGACGACCATGAACGGAAGCTTCAATGCCATTGCTCAGAACCTGAATGTGCAGCGTCTGTATGAAAAGGCTTTGGACCAGGTGATGATCTCTCCCACACCGCTATGGCAGTTTGTAGTGGGGCAAATCATTGGGGGAAGCCTGCGCGGAATTTATGCAGGAGGTGTGATTCTTGTGCTGGTGCTTCCTATTGGGACGGGCCTTTGCTTTAACGGCTGGTCCTTTTTGGTCATGTTTTTAAACGGGGCGGTGTTTGCCACCATGGGAGTTGTGGTTTCCTTCTATGCCAAGAGCCATACGGATGTGCCCCGGTTTTCCAACTATGTGATTATGCCCATGGCGTATTTGTGCAATACCTTTTTTTCAGCGGATTCCATGCCTCACGGCCTGAGGGAAATTGTCGGCTATTTGCCCCTTTCCCAGGCCAGCAGCATGATTCGCCGGATTGCCAACCGGGAGGCCTTTTCCCATGGGGGGATTTTGATTTTGTTTGCATATCTGGCGATATTGATGACCATGGCCTTCTGCTTTTTGTATAAGAAGAGGAATCTGTAAGGGGCAGGCGTACTGTCGGTTCAAGAAGGGACATGTCAGCATATGAGGTTTTTCAGAGGCAGAGGCGAGGGGGGATGACGTGAAATATAAGGATAACTGGAAAAAAAGCCTGGCGCTTCTTTGTATGCTTCTGCTTATAGGAGTATCCCGCGCACTGGCATCAGAAGGGTTGGCTGACGGCAATTATGCAGTGGAGGTGAAACTCTCCGGCGGCAGCGGTAAGATATGGGTGGAGACTCCTGCGGTGATGACGGTGGAAAATGGAAAATACTTTGCCCAAATTATCTGGAGCAGTTCTGATTATGATACCATGAACATGGCAGGCATCACCTATCATAACCAAAGCAGGGACGAAGGAAATTCCAGCTTTCGGATTCCGATTCCGGCATTTGATGAAAAAGTTCCGATTGTTGCCAACACGCATATTTTGGGGGAGCCTCATGAGATTGCGTATTCTCTTTGGTTTTATGCAGATTCCATCGGCCCGGCGAATCAGCTGCCGCAGGATGCGGCAAAGCGCGTGTTAATGATGGCGGGACTGATTATTCTTGTGGGAGGAGTTCTGAATCATTTTTTTAAAAAGAGAAGAAGGCAGGATTATCTGGGAAAGAAGCGATGAAAAGAAGCCAGACAACAGACAAAACTCTGCGTCTGGCTTTTTTAGAAAGTATCTTACTCTTTGCCGCTCCAGCAATAGGTGCAGAGGGAATCCTCCGGAAGCCCGATGGACTCGATCAGATCATCCAGGCGGTGGAATTTGAGGGAGGTAAAGTTTAAGCGTTTGCGGATCTCCTCCACCATCTCTGCATAATTCTGGCTGTCCGGATCTGCATAATCGGCCAGCAATTCCGGTGAGACCCTATCTCCTTCCCGTTCCCGGATAATCCGCCGGGTGATCAGGTCCAGATCGGAATTGGAACGGGAGAAATTCAGATATTTGCAGCCGAACAGCAAGGGCGGGCAGGCCGGGCGGATATGTACCTCCTTAGCCCCGCTCTGATACAGGAATTCTGTGGTTTCTCCCAGCTGGGTGCCCCGGACAATGGAATCGTCAATCAACAGCAGGCTCTTGCCGCGGATCAGGGCGTCTACCGGAATCAGCTTCATCTTGGCAATCAGGTTTCGCTGGCTCTGATTCTGAGGCATAAAGGAACGGGGCCAGGTGGGAGTGTACTTGATGAAGGGCCTGGCAAAGGGGATACCGGATTCATTGGCGTATCCGATGGCATGGGCGATGCCGGAGTCGGGGATGCCGGCCACGATATCCGGGGAGATGTTATTGGCAGTGTCTTTTGTTTCCATGGTTTTTGTGCGGCCGGGACACTGGCTGCAGCTGCCTCTGCCGCAGCCAATATCACGCTTGGCAAGAATCTCTCCGCAGCGGTAACGCATTTCCTCTACATTGACACCCTCATAGCTGGAGGTGGGATAGCCGTAATACACCCAAAGGAAGGAACAGATTTTCATCTCCTTCCTGGACTGGCTTAAGGACTGGATGCCAGAGGAACTGACCAGGGCAATCTCTCCCGGGCCAAGTTCCGTACAGTCATGGTAACCCAGATTGATATAGGCAAAGCTTTCAAAGGATACACAGTAGGCATTTTCCTTTTTTCCGACGACCACCGGGGTGCGCCCGTAGCGGTCCCGGGAAGCATAGATTCCCTCAGGGGTCAAAAGCAGAATCGTCATGGAGCCTTCGATCAGTTCCTGGGCATAGAGAAGCCCCTCCATCAGGCTTTGCTTCTGATTGATAATGGAGGCGGTCAGTTCCGTGGCATTGATTCTTCCGCCGGACATTTCCATAAAGTGAATGTGTCCGTTTTCAAAAGCCTGCTGAATCAGCGCTTCTTCGTTGTTGATTTTACCTACGGTGACGATGGCATAGCTGCCGAGATGAGATTGAATAAGCAGCGGCTGAGGTTCATTGTCGGATATAGAGCCAATGCCAGAGGTGCCGGCAAGTTCCTCCACGTCCCGCTCAAACTTGGTACGGAACGGAGAATTTTCGATATTATGGATGCTTCTCTGAAAACCATTCTTGCCATAAACCGCCATGCCGCCCCGGCGGGTGCCAAGATGGGAATGGTAGTCGGTTCCGAAAAACAGATCCATGACACAGTCTTCCCTTGATGTAACACCGAAAAATCCACCCATTATGTGAGTCCTCCAAATAATTGTATTATGTTATGATATGTGATAAGATATAGGCAAATATAATTCCAAATGAATACAGGAAAAGTGTAGCATATTAGATACGAGAAAAACAATCTCTGTATTTATTAAAAATTCTTATAAATAAAACGATAATAAGAGATTAAAAGGAGGAGCAGTAATATGGCAGTCACGCGTGTCTATGTTGGACATACCACGACCCGGGACAAGATCCTGGCATTTGGCCTTTTGGGGGCGATGATGGTATTTGGTTTTGTGGGATCATCGGTGATCGGCCCCGGGATTTACCAGTCCAGGATGAGCCAGCTGGATCTGGCGCCCGGCAGCGTGGGAAGCCGGGGAGACGAAAGCGTGCCGGTGGTTTCCACATTGGAGGAGATGGAACAAGGGGGGAAGTTCGTCCTGAGGAATGAAGAATTTGGCGACTGGACCAAAAATTCCGGTAACCTGATCGAAGATACCTATTATAATAAGATTCCCCTAAAGGATGGGACGGTGATTGCCGCCAGAATTAATTTAGAGGCGGAGGATACTGAAATCGTGACAGGAGAGCCGTTACAGCTTAATTTTGATCATGAGATCGTGACCTATCCGGTGGGAATCCTGCGGCCATGGCCGAGTGAGGAGGCCTTGAGGGAGGCAAAAGCGGCGGACTGGATTACCTATAAGAAGGGATATCTGGATATGGAGGGGGATTTCGGAAAGGAACTTCCGGATCTGGAGAAAATAAAGGAAAATGCCATGCTGTCTATGCTGGCTGCAGGCCTGGTGTCCGGCCTGGCGGTATGCGTGATCATAGACCTGCATTATAAAAAGAAGGAAGCGTTGGCTTCCACGCCTCAGACCGATCAGGAGCGGTGGATTCTGGGAACTTATGCGATCTGGGCCCAGTTTTTTGGCCAGTTGAATTATAAGGGAAAGCTGACCCATCCCAATACGCCGCATAGTCCCCTGTATCTGGGAGGAAAGCCAAAGGATGGGGACAGCAGGAAATTTACCATCAAGGTGTTGAAGCGGGACTGGGATATCAAGAATCGTGAGGATTTGCTGGAAACCGTAGAGTACATGAGCCGAGGGACGGGATTCTGGGATTGTGAGACGCAGTATGACCGTGCCTGGGAGTTGTGCCGTTCTACCCAGCTTTTGGGAATGGGATATATTGCAGGATGGCTGACCAGGGAGGAACTGACGGAGCGGTCCAGTGTGGTGGGCAATATTATTCAGAGAACCTTCGAGGACTGGCAGGAACTGGTGCAGAGTTATCTGGAGGCCTATGCCAGATGGCGCGCCCGGATGGCTCCGGATGGGGATGGTTCGGCGGTGAGAATGCGGAATCAGATTTATCAGAATCTGTGCAACCGGAAAGACAGTCCTTATCGCCTTCCCTGGATGCTTCCCCTTGGGACGGATGGGGTGCGGATGGAACCAGTGAAAGAGAAGACAGGAGAGGTGTAGAATAAGAAAGCTTCCGGCGGGAGAATCTGCCGGAAGCTTTTTCTTTGATATGGATTATTGCCTCTCTTCTTCGCTTAACGGTTTCTTTAATATGCTGAGAATCAGGGCGCCTGCAACTGCTCCGATCAGGACGGAGGCCAGGTAGGCCAGGGGGTTCCCGATGGTGGGGAGTACGAAGAGTCCGCCATGAGGAGCCCGGAGGGTGCAGCCGAAGAACATGGATAACCCGCCGGCGATAGCGGCTCCGATCGCGCAGGAGGGAATGATTCTCAAGGGGTCGGAAGCGGCAAAGGGGATGGCGCCTTCGGTGATGAAGGAAAGTCCCATAATGTAGTTGACAACACCGGACTGGCATTCTTTTACGGTAAATCTGTTTTTGAAGAAGGTGGTGCACAGGGCGATTGCGATGGGAGGAACCATGCCTCCGGCCATAACTGCGGCCATAACCTCGAAATTGCCTTCTGCCAGCTGGGCGGTACCGAATACATAAGCGGCTTTGTTAAAGGGACCGCCCATATCAATGGACATCATGGCGCCTACGATCATGCCCAGTACAATCCGGCTGGCGCCGCCCATGCCGTTGAGGAAGCTGGTCAGTCCGTCATTGATCATTCCCATGTAAGGGTTGATAAAGGTGGTTACCACGGCCCCAAGGAAAATACCCAGAACCGGATAGAGCAGAACCGGTTTGATCCCTTCTAAGGATTTGGGTAGCTTGGAGAACAGCTTTTTCAGGCCGACTACCAGGTATCCGCCGGCAAAACCGGCAAACAAAGCTCCCAGGAAACCAGCGTTGACAGCGCCGCCGGCAGGGTTCGAGAAGGTCATCCCCATCTTGGCTACGATACCGGACACAAAACCTACGGCCAGTCCGGGGCGGTCCGCGATACTCATGGCGATGTAACCAGACAGGACGGGAAGCATCATGCCAAAGGCTTCTTCCCCGATGGTTTTTAAGTAAGCGGCCAGAGGGGTGTTCTTACCAAAGTTGGAGGGATCAATGGAATAATCGTCAAACAAAAAGGCAAGGGCAATCAGGATTCCGCCGCCGATGACAAAGGGAAGCATGTGGGATACCCCGTTCATCAAATGCTTGTAAATCTTTCTTCCCAGACTGTCGCCGCTTCCGGCAGCAGCGGAGCCGCTCTCGGAGCCACCCGTATGGTGATAGATGGGCGCCTGGCCGGAAACCGCCTTTTCAATCAGGTCTTTCGCCTTGTGAATGCCGTCGGCAACCGGGGCCTGGAGCACCGGCTTTCCGTCAAAGCGGGCCATCTCGATCTCCCGGTCAGCGGCTACAATGATAGCCTCGGCGTTCTGGATTTCTTCCCGGGTCAGCACATTCTGGGCGCCGCCGGAACCGTCCGTCTCGGCTTTCAGGGAAATGCCCATCTTTTTGGCGGTGTTTTCCAGGTTCTCGGCCGCCATGTAGGTGTGAGCGATGCCGGTGGGGCAGGCGGTTACAGCTAAAAGCCGATAACCGTTTGCGCCTTGCTGGACGGCGGCACTGGCAGCAGAGGCCGGAGCCTGGGAAGCGGCAGCGTCTTTTGACGCCCCGTATTTGGCAGTTTCTGCGTCGTCGATGATTTTTAAGAATTCTTCCTTGCTGGAGGCATGGATCAGATTGTCCTTAAAGTCTGGTGTCATCAGCAAAGTGGACAGCCGCGCCAGGGCTTCCAGATGGACATCGGCCCCGTCCGCCGGTGCGGCGATCATGAAAATCAGATGGGCGAGAGAGCCGTCAAAGGCCTCGTAATCCACGCCCTCCGGCACGGTGACAGCCGCCAGTCCCGGTTCCTTTACCGCAGCTACCTTGGCGTGGGGGATAGCGATTCCGTCGCCTACGGCAGTGCTTCCCTGAGCCTCCCGTGCCAGAATCCCTTCTTTGTATCCGGCCCGGTCATTCAGTCTTCCTCCGGCTTCCATCAGACCGGTCAGCTGGTTAATGGCGTCATCCTTGGAGGTCGCTGCTATGCCCAGCTGAATGCTTTCTTTTTTGAGTAATTCGGTTATCCTCATGATTTTCACTCCTTAATCATATAGTTTTCATAGTGTGATGATCCGATTGTTTTTTGTGCACTGACGCCGGGAAGGTTACTCCCCAGTTGCCTGACCCAGGGCAGTGCCGGAAATTTCTTCAGCCTTAGGTTTTATTGCAAAGTTTCGTATAGCTGCAAAATATCCTTTCTGGTTCCCAGTCCGTCGGAAAATGCGGTGGCGCCGCCTGCTGCCGTACCCAGCCGCAGGGCATGGGCATAATCGCCGTTTTCCAGATATCCGGCCAGAAAACCGGCTACCATGGAATCTCCGGCTCCCACGGAGTTTTTTACAGTTCCCCTGGCAACTCCCTGACGATGTACCTGGCCGCTTTCTGTCACCAGCAGGGCGCCGTCGCCGGCCATGGACACCAGCACGTTTCTGGCGCCCATCTGCTGAAGCCGGCCGGCATACTCGATCATCTCGGATTCATCCTTCAGGGTTACGCCGAACATGTCTCCCAACTCATAATTATTGGGTTTGATCAGGAAGGGATGGTATTTCAGCACATTGAGCAGCAAATCCTTCTCTGCATCCACCAGAGCGAGAACTTCTTTGCCCTCCAGCCGGGCCAGGATGGTCTCGTAAATCTTGCTGTCAATGACGGCGGGAATGCTTCCGGAAAGCACCAGTACATCCCCTTTTTTCAGGTTCTCCAGTTTCCCGAACAGTATGCCGACATCTTCCGGAGTAATGGCCGGCCCCATGCCGTTGATCTCGCTCTCCACATTGGATTTCAGCTTTACGTTGATGCGGGACATGCCCTCCTTTACCCGGATGAAGTCAGAGGAAAATCCCAAAGTTTTCACGCCACGTTCGATCTCATCTCCGGTGAATCCTGCGATGAACCCCAGGGCTGTGCTTGGATATCCCAGATTCGCCAGCACAGCGGATACATTGATTCCCTTACCACCGTAAAAGATATTCTCCTTTACCGTCCGGTTGACCGTCCCTGTGGTAAAGTTTTTCACCTGTACCACATAGTCCAGGGCAGGATTGAAGGTGATTGTGTAAATCATTTCTGTCACCAGTCCTTTCTTTTGAGAAATTTTATTTCTTATCTTGGTCATATCATAACATGAAACAATCATTTCGTCAATAGTTTTTGCAAAGAAATTTTGTTTCTTTTGCGAGGCGTTTGCAGTTTGTTAAAATATGCCGGGTACTGCATAATAAAATGCACCTGCCGGGAACTTTTCTTTCCTGGCAAGGTGCATAATGGCGGAGGTAGGAATTATGAAATTAATTTTGCTTGTCCGGGCGGATCGCGTCCTCATGCCGGCGGATATGAGCGGCGGCGTCTTTTTTGCTGACGAATAAAAGAAGATACAGGGTTTCGATCACCAGAATGGAGGGAATCCGGGAGAACCAGAACTCCCCGGTCAGCAGCTTTTCCCTGGTGGCGGTGATGATCTGATAGTCGCTGACGGCGGCCAGGGGGGAGGAGGGGTTGTTGGTGATCAGGATTATCCGTGCCCCGTTTTCGTGGGCCCCCTTGGCCAAAGTGAGAAGCCGCTTGGAAGTGCCGGAGTTGGAGATGATGATCACCACATCCTGGGGGGTCAGATTGTAGGTAAAGGCGGACTGGGCCTCCCAGATATTCATGGCTACGGAACGCAGGCCCAGCTGATTGAACTTAAAGGCGCCGTCCATAGCCACCGGAATGGTGTTGCCTACGGCGGCAAACTGGATGGTATGGGCGTTTTCCAGTATCCGCAGAATGGTCTCCAGATTGTCTGGCTCCATCATTCCCATAGTTCCGGTCATTTCTGCGATCTTGTTGGCCAGGATGTTCTGGAAGGACTGGGAAAGGTTATTCCGGTCAATCTCATTGGATACCTGAAGGCTGTCCCGTTCCTCTTCCATGACCTCCTTGGCAATCGCCATCTTCAGGCTTTGAAAACCCTTGAAGCCGCACCGGCGGCAGAAGCGGGAGACCGTGGCGTCGCTGGTATCGCTGGCCCGGGCCAGTTCTGCCACCGTCATATCCACCACTTCCTTTTTGTTTTTCATAATATAGTCGGCAATTTTCTTTTCTGCGTCAAAAAACTGCTCATAGAAGGAGCAGATTACTCCGATGATGTTTTGATTATTCATTTCTCGCACATCTCCGTCTGTGTAAATTTGTTTCGTGGATTTATCATATCATAAATGCTTTGGTTAGTCAAACCGCTTCCAGGAATTTTATGAAATTCATAATTAGTAATTTCCGATAAGTAGCAAATCTTTTAAGACTATGTTATACTATTGATGAATGGAAGGAGCGTCATGAAAATCAGAGATTGACAAGTCATGGGTATTATCTTATAATCAGAAAATGCGTTATCGAGGTAGCACTTTACCATGTAAAAGCATACGGCAGGAAAGCTTTTATTGTTTCGGGAAACCTGCATGGAGCAGGAAAGGGAAAATATCTTTATAAAATAAGAAGAAAGCCGAGGAAAAAATGAACAGACAGCTACTACACACCCCGGAAGGCGTCCGGGATATTTATGCGGAGGAGTGCGCCAGAAAGATGGCGGTGCAGGATAAGCTTCAGAATGTATTTCATCTGTATGGCTATCAGAATATAGAGACTCCGGCACTTGAATTTTTTGATATATTTAAGAAGGAACGAGGAAGCGCAGGTACCCGGGAAATGTACAAATTTTTTGACCGGGAGAACAATACGTTGGTACTGCGGCCGGATATGACGCCTCCGATTGCCCGCTGTGTGGCCAAATATTTTATGGATGAGCCGGGGCCGCTGCGGCTGTGTTATCTGGGACAGGCTTTTTCTAATGCGGTCAGCTATCAGGGAAGGCTCAATGAGACCACCCAGACGGGGGTGGAACTGATCGGGGATGATTCCAGCGACGGTGATGCGGAGATGATCGCCCTGGTGATTGACGCCCTGAAAGCTACCGGCCTTCAGGAATTTCAGGTGGAACTGGGGCAGGTGGAATTTTACCGGGGTTTGGTGGAGGAAGCCGGCATGGATGAGGACACCCAGGAGCAGCTGCGGGAACTGATTGAGAATAAGAACTTTTTCGGGGTGGAGGAACTTTTGACGGAGCAGACCATGCCGGAGGCGTTAAAGCAGTTGTTTTTGAAGCTGCCGGAATTATTCGGGGATATTGAGCAGATTCGCCTGGCCCGGACTATGACGGTGAATCCCAGGGCTTTGCGGGCCATCGACCGGCTGGAACGGGTGCAGGAGATTCTGGATCAATATGGCCTGGGGGATTATGTTTCCTATGATCTGGGTATGCTGAGTAAATATTCCTATTATACAGGGATTATTTTTAAGGCTTATACCTACGGCATGGGTGAGTATCTGGTGACAGGGGGCCGGTACGACAAGCTTCTGGTGCAGTTTGGAAAGGATACGCCTGCAGTAGGCTTTGCCATTGTGGTAGACCGGTTAATGCAGGCCCTTTCCCGCCAGAAAATCGTGACAGAGGTGAACCGGGTGGAAAGGATGGTGCTGTATGAACGCAGCGCCAGGGAGGCTGCCATCGGACTGGCCAGGCATTTCCGGGAAAACGGTCTGGCCCTGCAGCTGATTCGCAAACCCTCTGACAAGTCGGTGATGGACTATGTGTCCTATGCCAGGCGGCAGAGGCTGAGGCAGCTTTTCTACCTGAGCGGTGACGGAGAACAGGTGACGGAGTACCAGGTGACGGATGGCCGGATGGAGACCCGCAGCCGGAAGGAGGCGCTGTCGGCTGCGGGTTTGCCGGTGGATGATGGGAGAGATTTTCCTAAGGATCGCGGTTTGACAGATAAAAGTGGAAGAAGGGGAATGTGATGAGATATCTGACTTTTGCTCTTGCCAAGGGCAGGCTGGCAAGCAAGTCTCTGGAAATGTTTGAGAAAATCGGCATTACCTGTGAGGAGATGAAGGATAAAAATTCCAGAAAGCTGATTTTTACCAATGAGGAACTGAAGTGCCGTTTTTTTCTGGCCAAGGCCAATGATGTGCCTACTTATGTGGAGTATGGCGCCGCGGACATCGGGATTGTGGGAAAGGATACGATTCTGGAAGAGGGCAGAAAGCTGTATGAGGTGCTGGATTTGGGAATCGGCCGTTGCCGGATGTGTGTGTGCGGCCCGGAATCGGCAAGGGAATATTTAAAGCACCATGAACTGATCCGGGTGGCCACCAAGTACCCGGCCATCGCCAAGGATTATTTCTATAATAAGAAGCATCAGACGGTGGAGATGATCAAGCTGAACGGTTCCATCGAACTGGCTCCGATTGTGGGATTGGCGGAGGTGATCGTGGATATTGTGGAGACCGGTTCTACCCTGCGGGAGAACGGGTTGTCCGTGCTGGAGGAGGTATGCCCTCTGTCTGCCCGGATGGTGGTGAACCAGGTAAGCATGAAGCGGGAGAATGAGCGGATTACCGGAATAATACGGGAGATGAAAAGGCTGGTGCAGGAGGATAAGCATGAGAATAGTCAAATTAAATGAGCAGGCCAGGCAGGATATCCTTGCCAATTTACTGAAAAGAGATCCGAACAATTACAGCGGCTATGAAAAGACGGTCCAGGCTATTGTGGAGGATGTAAAAAGCCGCAGGGACGAGGCGGTCCTGGAGTATACAAAGAAGTTTGACGGTGTGGAACTGACGCCAAAAGGACTTCGGGTGACGGAGAAGGAGATTGAAGAGGCCCTTTCTTTGGTGGAGCCGTCCCTGCTGGCAGTGATGAAAAAATCCATGAAAAACATCAGGGAGTATCATGAAAAGCAGAAGCAGTACAGCTGGTTTGACAGTAGGCCGGATGGCGCCATACTGGGGCAGAAGGTGACTCCCCTGGCCAGCGTGGGAGTGTACGTGCCGGGAGGAAAGGCGGCTTACCCCTCTTCTGTGCTGATGAATATTATTCCGGCCAAGGTGGCTGGGGTGCCGCGGATTGTAATGGTGACGCCTCCGGGCAAGGACGGAAAGGTGAATCCGGTGACCCTGGCAGCGGCCCATTTAGCAGGGGTGACTGACGCCTATAAGGTAGGAGGTTCTCAGGCGATTGCGGCTCTGGCTTTTGGGACGGAGTCCATTCCGCGGGTGGACAAGATCGCCGGGCCCGGGAATATTTTTGTGGCTCTGGCAAAAAAAGCCGTTTATGGTCATGTGAGTATTGACAGTATTGCCGGGCCCAGTGAGATTCTGGTGCTGGCAGATGACAGCGCCAATCCCCGGTACGTGGCGGCAGACCTTCTGTCTCAGGCGGAGCATGACGAGTTGGCAAGCGCCATTTTAGTGACTACCAGCATGGAACTGGCTCAGAAGGTTTCGGCGGAGGTGGAGGGGTTTGTGGAGGTTCTTTCCCGAAAGGAAATCCTGGAGAAATCTCTGGAAAATTATGGATATATCCTGGTGGCGGATTCCATGGAGGAGGCCATTGACACGGCAAACCAGATTGCCTCTGAGCATTTGGAGATTGTGACCCGCAATCCCTTTGAGGTGATGACGAAGATTCAGAATGCGGGGGCGATTTTCCTTGGCGAATACAGTTCGGAGCCTTTGGGCGATTATTTTGCAGGCCCGAACCATGTGCTTCCTACCAATGGGACAGCCAAGTTTTTCTCGCCCCTGGGAGTGGATGACTATGTGAAGAAGTCCAGTATTATCTATTATTCCAAGGAGGCGCTGGAGCCGATTCATAGAGATATTGAAGCTTTTGCAGAGGCAGAAAGGCTGACGGCCCATGCCAATTCCATTCGGGTACGGTTTGAATAGTGGGGGAGGGAAGACAGAATGGGACTGTTTGATGTGTTTAAAAAGGGGAAAAAGGAGGAAGATCCCCAAAGACAGGAAAGGCCAAAAACAGCGGCAGGGATGTATACCTTTGTCGTTCAGGATATTTTTACGCTCAAGAGTCAAGGCTCCGTGGTTGTGGGAGTGGTTGAGGGGGATACGATCCGTGTGGGAGATCCGGTTTATGTTGTGAAAAGGGGAAAACAGTTTTTACAAGCCGTGGTGACAGCGATGGAGAATCCGGTGAACGGAAGGATGAATGAGGCTTCGCCGAAGACGAATGTGGCACTGATGTTTCGGGAGCTGGCTTCTGCAGAACTGGAAAAGGGAGATGTGGTTTGTAATGTGCGGCCCACCTTTTCCTATGAAAACGGCGAAATAAATCCACGGCTGCAAGGACTTATGGCGGAGAGAAGCCATACGATTATCAAAAACCTGGAGGAGTATATCCAGGAAGAGATCGCCCTGTATGGACAGGAAGAGGGGGTTAAGGGCGGGGCAGAGGTGCCTCGTAAATCCTGAACACTGCCTGAGGCGATGGAGCTTTCAGGGCAGATCAGAAAAAGCAGGAGGATTTTCATGGAAAAGGAAGGGACGAAGGGGAGGGCTGCCACTATTACCAGAAGGACCAAGGAGACAGAGATCTCTCTGACCCTGGATCTGGATGGAAGCGGCCAGGCCCGGATTGATACGGGAATCGGATTTTTTGATCATATGTTGGATGGGTTTGCCCGTCACGGGCTGTTTGATCTGCAGGTGGCGGTGAAGGGAGATTTGCAGGTAGATACCCACCACACCATTGAGGATACAGGGATTGTGCTGGGAAATGCCATCCGGCAGGCGGTGGGGGACAAGGCGGGGATTGTCCGCTACGGTTCCCGGATTCTTCCCATGGATGAAGCTTTGATTCTCTGTGCCCTGGATTTGTGCAACCGGCCGTACCTGGTCTATGACCTGAGGCTGGACCGGGAAAAGGTAGGGGATCTGGAGACGGAGATGGTACGGGAATTTTTCTATGCCGTATCTTACGGCGCGGCCATGAACCTCCATATCAAGCAAATGGAGGGAAGCAATAACCATCATATTATTGAGGGGGCATTTAAGGCTTTTGCCAAAGCGCTGGATGAAGCTACCAGGCTGGATGAACGAATCATCGGAGTGCTGTCTACGAAAGGAAGCTTGTAGAAAAAGGAAGCTGATAAAAGGGATGGAAAAGAGAGACGGCAGAAATCATAGGAAAAGGAAGGGGCAGAAAGATCATGCAGTTATATCCGGCAATCGACATGAAAAACGGGAAGTGTGTCCGTCTGACACAGGGGCTTTTTGACAATGTAAAGGTGTACGGGGACAGTCCGGCAGACATGGCAAAGCTGTGGGCCAGCCAGGGGGCTACATTCCTTCATCTGGTGGATTTGGACGGGGCGCTGGCAGGCCATTCGGTGAATGAGAGTGCCATCCGGGCTATTGTGGAGCAGGTGAAGACGCCGGTGGAACTGGGGGGCGGCCTTCGCAGCAGAGAGGCTGTTCAGTATATGCTGGATTTGGGCGTGAGCCGGTGTATTATCGGGACAAAGGCGGCACAGCAGCCGGAATTTATCCGGGAACTGGTAGACCAGTTTGGGCCGGAGCGGATTGTGGCCGGTGTGGACGCCAAGGACGGCATGGTGGCCGTGGAGGGATGGGAGCGGACCAGCGCCTTGACAGCCCTGGAACTTTGCCTGAAAATGAAGGAATACGGAGTACGGCATATTGTATACACGGATATTTCCCGGGACGGTATGCTGACAGGCCCTAATGTGCCCTATACAAAAATGCTTACGGAAAAGACGGGTCTGGATGTGATCGCTTCCGGCGGCGTATCTTCCATGGAGGATTTGGAAACCCTCTATAAAAATGGCATCCAGGGGGCGATTATCGGAAAGGCGTTGTATGAGAACCGGATTCATCTGCCGGAGGCGATTGCCCGGTATGAAGCCAGGAAGTGAAGAGAGGGAGGATAAAGTGATGTCGGATGTAAAGAAGCTGCTGGCGGGAATTGGCTGCCGCCAGGGAGAGGCGGTGCTTTTGAATCAGCCGGGTGGTGTCGGCAGCCGCTCGCTGAAAAACCTGGCTCATTATTATAATGATAACGGGGCGGATGAACTGCTGCTGTGGGATTTGTCGGAAGATGATGAAGATCATGAGCGAACCATCAAAATCATAAAGGAACTGGCCCGGCTGATTGATATTCCTATCATCACCGGCGGCCGGGTGCGGCGGCTGGAGGATGTAAAGAAATATCTGTATGCCGGCGCAAAAGCAGTATTTCTGGACGGTTCTGACATGGATAATGTAGACTTGATTAAGGAGGCGGCCGACCGGTTCGGCAGCGAAAAGATCTATGTCCATCTTCCGTCCCCCCGCCTTTTGGGCCGGGTTTCGGAGTTCCTTCAGCTGGGGGCCTCCATGATTCTGCTGGATGTGGGCAGCAATGTGGAGATTTTGGAGGCAGGGTCCTACACCAGCCAGGAAGGCCCGTTTTTGATTATGTGCAATGAGCGGGAACTTCCGGTGATTTCCGTGTGCATGGCGGCAGACCATTGTGCCGGCGTGGTGCTGACGGCGCCCAAAGAAGAGGAAGGCAGTTACATGGAGTTGAAGGGAGAACTGAAAAAACGGGGACAAAATGTGATTACCTTTAACAGCGCCGTGGAATGGAGCAGCTTTAAGACCAATGAAGACGGGTTGGTGCCGGTGATTGTACAGGATTACAAGACAGAGCAGGTACTGATGTTAGCTTATATGAATGAACAGGCGTTTTTGGATACCCTGCGCACTGGTAAGATGAATTATTACAGCCGCAGCCGGAAATCCCAGTGGCTGAAAGGCGAGACCTCCGGGCATTTTCAGTATGTGAAGTCTCTTCATCTGGACTGTGACAATGATACCGTTTTGGCAAGAGTGCATCAGATCGGCGCGGCCTGCCATACCGGCCAGGCCAGCTGCTTTTTCCAGACCTTAGCCAAAAAGGAGCATAGGGAAACCAATCCCCTGAGGGTATTTGAGGACGTATTTGCCGTGATTCAGGACCGGAAGGAACATCCCAAGGAAGGCTCATACACCAACTACCTTTTCGACAAGGGGATTGACAAAATCCTGAAAAAGGTAGGAGAGGAAGCCACGGAGATTGTGATTGCCGCCAAGAATCCGGACCCGGAAGAGATCAAATATGAAATCTCGGATTTTCTGTATCATGTGATGGTGCTGATGGCAGTGAAGGGGATTACCTGGGAGGACATTACAAAGGAACTGGCCAACCGGTAAGACAAAGAAAAGGAGATTACGGATATGTCAGGCAGTAAGGTAACAGATAAGTTTTTGCGTTATATAGCCATGGATACCCAGTCCGAGGCGGAAAAAGAGCAGATTCCCAGTACAAAAAAGCAGCTGGCCCTGGCAAGACAGCTGGCGGAAGAACTGAAGATTATGGGAGCGGCAGAGGTAACTCTTGACAGTCAGTCCTATGTCTATGCCGTGATTCCGGCCACCATAGAGAAAGAGCTGCCGGCTATCGGCTTCATCGCCCATATGGATACCTCGCCGGATGCTTCCGGGGAGAATGTAAAGGCCAGAACCGTTTGTCAGTATGACGGGAAGGAGATCTGTTTAAATGAAAAGAAAGGCATCTTCCTGTCGCCGAAGGAATTTCCGTCCCTGAAAAAATATGTGGGACAAGATTTGATTGTGACAGACGGAACCACCCTTTTGGGAGCGGATGATAAGGCCGGGGTGGCAGAAATTATGGCTATGGCAGAGTATTTTCTGACACATCCTGAGATTCCTCACGGAAAGATCTGCATTGGATTTACCCCGGATGAGGAGGTGGGACGGGGAGCGGACGGCTTTGACGTGGCGCTTTTTGGCGCGGATGTTGCCTACACGGTGGACGGGGGAGCTCTGGGAGAACTGGAATATGAGAATTTTAATGCTGCTTCCGGCAGGGTTCTGATCCATGGCCGGGGTGTTCATCCGGGCGCTGCCAAGAATATTATGAAAAACGCTTCTCTGCTTGCCATGGAGTTTCATCAGATGCTTCCGGAAGAACAGAATCCGATGTATACAGAAGGGTATGAGGGATTTTTCCATTTGACGGATATCCAGGGGAGTATGGTGGAGGCCAGAATGGATTATATTATCCGGGATCATGACCGGGAAAAATTTGAAAGGAAAAAGATTCTGTTTTCCCGGATCGGGGAATTTCTCAATGAAAAATATGGAGAGGGTACGGTTGAGGTGATTCTAAAGGACACCTACTACAACATGAGAGAAAAAATAGAACCCCATCCCTATCTGATTGAGGCTGCCAGGACTTCCATGGAAAAGCTTGGCATTGAGCCAAGAGTGGTGCCGATCCGCGGCGGCACCGACGGGGCGCGGCTGTCCTACATGGGGCTTCCCTGTCCGAACCTGTGTGCCGGCGGGGAGAACTGCCACGGGATTTATGAATATGTCTGTGTGCAGTCTATGGAGAAAATTGTGGAGCTGCTGGCAGAGATTGCGGGAGCGTTCGCCAAGGGGTGACAAGCCTTGCCCAAAAATGGTTGGGCAAATAAAAAGGCGGGAAGGTTGCTCTGAAGGGAGAGGATGGGCAAGGAGGAGAAAAGACAATGAAGAGTGATGAGGTACGCATCCGGGTAGCTGCATTGGAGGATGCAAAGGAACTTCTGGAAATTTATGCACCTTATGTGGAAAAAACAGCAATCAGTTTTGAATGGGAAGTTCCCGGACTGGAGGAATTTCAAAAAAGAATCGAAAAAACCTTAAAAAGATATCCATATCTAGTAGCGGAAAAAGACGGGAGATTGCTGGGTTATGCTTATACCGGCCCATTTGTAGGCCGGGCCGCCTATGTCTGGGGGGCAGAGGTAAGCATCTATCTGAGGGAAAACCAACGGAAAATGGGTATCGGGAAAAAACTCTACCAGGCGATCGAAGAGATTTCCAAAGCACAGAATATTACAAACCTGAATGCCTGTATCGGCAGTCCGGAGACGGAGGATGAATACCTGACCAGAAACAGTATGGGATTTCATGCCCATATGGGTTATCGCATGGTGGGAGAATTTTATAAATGCGGGTACAAATTCGGACGCTGGTATAATATGGTATGGATGGAAAAGATCATCGGGAAGCATGAGCCGGACCCGGTGCCGGTGATTCCTTTCCCAAAACTGGATACCAAAGTCACAGCAAACATTTAAGAGCAATCATCACTTTTCCTGGATTTCACTGGCCAGACTGTACACCTGCTCCCAGTTCAGAATCCGAAGTCCCTTGGGAACCCTTTCCACGATTCCCTCACTGCACAGTTCCGAAATCAAGTGCATTAAATGGCGGTAAGAAACCGCCAGATATTCTGCCAGTTCCACATATTTCACAGAAAGAATGCCGTCATTTTGCAGAAAAAGCAGACTGGCGGCAAAATTATTGCGGCAGGGGTAGGCGGTCAGGTTCATATAACGAAGATTTTGCGCCGCATTTTGTTTCAATGCCATGCTGCAGCAGAACCTCAGAAAAAGCGCATCCTGCAAAAGCAGGGCGCGGCAGCGGGCAGTATCCACTTCGATGAAACGGCAGCGGGTCTGCGCCACCAGCGGATAGGGCTGTTTGCTTTCCTCAAAGAGTTCAGGGACTCCCAGGAAGCTGGGGGGCGTAAAGAAGTTGATCAGAGACTGGCGTCCGTTTTGATGCTGGCTGTAAAGCTTGGCCGTCCCTTTGATAAGATAAAGGATACGGGTCAGATTGCTTGTGCTTACGATAATGGATTCGTCCTTCTCATATTCCCGGACCCGGGCATAGGGACGTATATCGAAAGAAAACTGGCTGAAGAAACCGGACTCCTCCAGGATCTGGCCGGCATTTGGCCGGCCTGCCGCATTTTTTTCAGATGTTCTTGGAATCGGATAATCGTTCACTTCACATAATCCTCCATTATTTTTAGAAATGTGAGAAATCTCATATTAGTTGCTGCTTTTTTATTATATACTATTTTTTAAGTAATGAAAATAAATTTTTATGGGGAGTGCAACTGTGTATCGAAAAATTGATTTCAGGGTGCGTCCGCCCTATGGAAACTATCTGGCGATGTTTCAAAATGAACAGGCGCATTTTGCGCGGCTGGCCGATGCTTTTGATATGACTGTGTCTGAGTCGCAGCGGACAGGAAGTTTGGAACGGTTTGTAATGGAAATGGATGAAGCAGAGATAGATCTTTCGGTGGTTCCGGTACGCAAGAACCTGGGAGAGGAAGGGGATGAGATGTTTTCCCTGACCGAGAGGTATCCGGGCCGTTTTCTGGTCTTTCCGTATATTGATCCTACAGACGGGGAGAGTGCGCTGGCGGATATTGACCGCTACCGGGCAGAGCGGGATATCCGCGGGGTGAGCGCGGAGCCAACCTTTCAGCCAAAGCCTTATGCCTTTGACGACCCTCTGGCATTTCCGATGTATGAGAAGCTGCAGCGGGAGGGAATCCCTCTGTTTATCAGCTACAGCGCCAAGCTTCTGCCTGTGGTAGATCCGGATACCGTGCGGCAGCTGGGGACAGTGGTGAATCGTTTTCCGGAGTTGAAGCTCGTGGTAGGGCATGGAGGATGGCCCTGGCATCTGGAAGTCATGTCCATGGGATTTAATTCGGACTATGTGTATATTGTGCCGGATATGTATGGCCTTTGCGGTGCAGGCAGCCAGGATTATGTGAAGGCCGCCAATACGCTGATGAAGCGTCAGATGCTGTTTGGCACGGCTTATCCGATTCTGAATGTTATTGATACGGCCAGGTTTTATGAAACCTGTGGAATAAAAGAATCTGTACTGCCGGATTTCTTTTACAATAATGCGGCGAAGCTGCTGAAGCTGTGACGTGGCCGTAAGGCGTCATGCAGAAAACATGAGATGAAGAAGGAGGAATGTAACATGAGAAAAGTTTTGTCAGTTGTCCTGTCACTGTGTATGGTGTCTATGCTGTCAGCATGTTCGTCGGGGGGCAAAGAAAGTACGACGGCAGCGGCAGGCCAGCCGGAGACGAAGGCGGAGGCTCAGGAAACAAAGGCGGAAAACGCGGACGCGGCAGAACCGGACGCAGAAGCAATGTCGCTTGACGATTATGTATATGAAGGGGATGCGCTGGAGATCCATCTGGGAGATATCAACAGCCAGTTCCCGCTAAACCTGGCCTATAATCTGGGGTATCTGCAGGAGGAGTTTGAGGGCAGCAACGTGACCTTTACCCTCGATTATTTCCAGAACGGTCCGGCGATTTCCGAGGCATTTGCTTCCGGAGACCTGGATTTTGCGGAATTCGGCGAGCAGGCTGCCATTGCAGGTATCTCAGCAGAATATGGTTATAAGATCATTGGCCGTAATTGTGATACGGAGACCATGTATCCGCTGGTTGTCAATAGTGAGATTACGGACGCAGAGGGTTTAAAAGGCGCTAAGGTGGCTGTTTCGGTGGGAACCAGCGCACACTATCTGCTTCTGACTTATCTGAATTCCATGGGCCTTAGTGAGGATGACATTGAACTGGTGAATACCAATGATACGGTGACCCTGCTTGCTTCCGGCGAGGTGCAGGGAGCGGCTGACCAGCTGGCAAAATTTAATTCCATGATTGAAGCCGGGGAGGTTCATGTGCTGGCTGACGGCACTGCCAGCAGCACCTGCCAGATCAGCGCTTTTGTGGGCCGTACTGAGTTTTGTGAAAAGTATCCGGAGATTACGGCGAAGATCCTGCGTGTTGTGCAGAGAGTGGACGACTGGATGGCCGAGAGCGAGGAAAATCAGCAGGAGGCATTTACCACTTTGTCGGGAATCACACAGCGGGAAGAAAACTGGTTTGCCACCATGTACGGCGGCTCCAACTTTGGCATCAATCTGACCGAGCAGGATTTGAAAGTGCTGGGCGAGGTCCTGGAATTTATGAAGGATAATGACCTTTTGTCCAATCCGGACGTTACCATGGACGATATTCTGGAGCTGCGTTATCTGGAAATTGCCGGATATCGCTAGAAGAGTGATACTGCCAGCACAGGAAGGTTACTTATAGAAAGGTGGATTTACGGATATGTTTAAATGGAATTCCCCTAAAAATACAAGGTACAATCAGACCTTGTTAATTGTCGCTGTTATATTTCCGGTTCTGGTGCTCCTGTTCTGGCAGTTTGCATCGACCCACGGGCTGGTGAAGGCGGCTTTAGTGCCGCCGCCCCTGACTATTGCAAAGACTTTCCTCTCCTATATCGAATCGGGGAAACTCTGGAAAAACCTGAGTGTAAGTTTTGGCCGCGTGGCCTGTGGCTATGTGATCGGCGCGGCCTGCGGTGTGGCGGCAGGCTTTTTGATGGGACTTTTTAAACCGGTCAATGCGGCTCTCAGCGGGATTGTCAGCGTTCTGCGTCCCATCCCGACCATTGCGCTGATTCCTATCGTCATCCTTCTGGTTGGCATCGGTTTTTCCTCCAAGGTGGTAATCATTGCCTTTGGTTCCTTCTGGCCGGTGCTGTTAAACACTATTCATGGAATCCAGACCGTTGATAATAAGCTTTTAGAGGTGGCGTATACTTATCGGATTCCTACCATGAAGACGATCTTTAAGATCATTGTCCCTTCTTCGATTCCGGCGATTCTGACAGGACTGCGTCTGGGAATGAGCAATGCCTGGATGAGCGTGGTGGCTGCGGAAATGATCGCGTCCTCCACCGGAATCGGTTATCTGATCACCCTGTCCCGTGAGACGGCAAACGCCAGGGTTATGTATATGTGCGTGCTGGTGATCGGTGTCATCGGACTGGTAATTGACAAGGGCCTGACACGGCTGGAGCGTTATTATCTGGCTAAGACCCGCGGCATTACCGAGAACTGATAAGGAAGGAGGGGGGGTAACCATGGAAAATCAGGAAAATATTTTGGAAATACGTGATCTGCACAAGGATTTCTATATCCGGGGGCAGAAAATCGAAGTCTTGTCCGGGGTCAATCTAAATGTGAAAAAAGGCGAACTGGTGGCTATCGTAGGCGCCAGCGGATGCGGCAAAAGCACGCTTCTGAAGCTGATTACCACACTGGAGTCCGTCAGTTCTGGGGAAATCCTGCTGGATGGGGAGCCGGTAAACGGCCCTTCGCCCAAATGCAGCATGATTTTCCAGGAAGCAAGACTGTTTCCCTGGCTGAGCGTGCAGCAGAACATCGAATTTGTCATCCCGGATACCATGCCAAAGGGTGAGAAGAAGGAACTGGTGGAGTATTATACAAAGCTGGTAGGCCTTTCAGACTTTACCAATGCGGTACCGAACCAGCTTTCCGGCGGTATGCAGCAGCGGGTCAGTATTGCCCGTGCGTTGGCTACGAGGCCGCAGCTTCTTTTACTGGACGAGCCATTTGGCGCGCTGGATGCCTTTACCCGTATGACCATGCAGCAGGAAGTGCTGCGGATCTGGGAGCAGGATCAGACTACCATGATTATCGTTACCCATGATATTGACGAGGCCATCTATCTGAGCAACCGGGTAGTCATTATGGGAAAGAATCCCGGCGTCGTGAGAAAGATTGTGCCGGTGGAACTGCCCTTCCCCAGAGGGAGGACAGACCCGGAATTTTTGGAGATCCGCGGAGAGATCATGAAGGAATTTTTGCAGACATAAGAAGATGGAAGAAAAAACGTTTCGGATTATATTTACCAGTGATATTCACGGCCGGCTGTTCGCCTCGCCCGGGGAGGCCGGGTTGGATGGAACAGGCCGGCATTTTTGTAAGGACGGAAACACGCTTATTTTCGACGGAGGCGACCTGCTGCAGGGAGGAAGCGCCGGAACTTTTCTGGCTCACCAGATGAAAAATGGGGAGTCGGAGCAGGAGCATCCGGCGGCTGTCCTGCTGAATGAGGCTGGCTACGATGCCGTCACTCTGGGAAATCATGATTTTAATTATGGAATTTCCTGCCTGGGGCAGTATCTGAATACCCTTTCTGCCAGCTGCCTGTGCGCCAATATCCGGGACCGGGCCGGGAACCTCCCCATCCGGGACAGCCAGGTTTTCGTTTTGGAGAACGGTTTGCGGATTGGCGTGTTTGGCCTGTGCACCGATGCCCTGGCAGGCTGGGAGCGGGAGGAGACTCTTTTAGGACTTTCCATGGAACCTCCCCTTTCTGCCGCCCGCCGGGTTATGGAAGATCTTTCCGGGCAATGTGACCTGACGGTGTGCCTGTATCATGGCGGTTATGAGGAGAATCCTGACACAGGGGAGATCCTGGATGACAGCGGCGAAAATATCGCCTGCCGCCTGTGCCGGTGCTTGAGTCCGGACGTGCTGCTCACCGGCCATCAGCACCGGCGGGAACCTGGGCGAATGATCGGCAAAACCTACACTCTTCAGCCCGGGTGTTTTTGCAGCTGCTATGCGGAACTCTTTGGCACATTCCGGGACGGACGTCTGCAGGCGATTTCCTCCCGCCTGGTGGATTCTCCGGTAACAGAGCAGATGCCGCAGCCGACCGGGCTATCCCTGGAACTAAGACGCTGGGAGGGACGGCTGCTTTGCCGTATGCCAAAACCGATCCCCATGGGAGACCGGATTGAGATGGCGCTTCATGGCTCCTCCCTGGCAGCTTTCATTAACCGGATTCAGCTTTCTGTCACAGGGGCGCAGCTTTCCGCCACCTGTCTTTCTAACACTGCCGTCGGCCTGCCAGCCAATGTACGGGTGAAAGACGTATTTCGCACCTATACCAGCGCCAATACTCTCTGCACGGTCCTTTGCAGCGCAGGGACACTGCGGCATGCCCTGGAATGGACAGCGGAATTTTTAGAGTTAAAGGATGGGGAATACCAGATCAGCCGCCGATTCCTGGAGCCGAAACCCCGTTATTTCCATTTTGATTTTTATGCGGGAATCGACTACCGGATGGATTTTGCCCGCCCCCGGGGCCAGCGCATTACAAAACTGCAGTTTCAAGGCAGGGATGTGCGTCCAAAAGATTGCTTTACCCTCTGCATTACCAATTACCGGCGGGCCGGCGGCGACGGATATGAAATGTTTCGTTCCTGCAGGCCTCTGAAGGCAGATCCGGTTCCCGTAGTGGAGCATATGATTGAATTTCTGGAAATCCTGTGATAAAATCAGGAGAACAATGAAGGAGGAAAGATTATGCTGTATCCAACTGTCGGGGTTCCCATCATAGGAAAGAGCCTCTTTCACCGCTACCTGCAATACAAATATACCCGTCCGTTGCAGCGGGCCAGAGCCTCTATACAGCTGCTGATGCCAGATACTTCTGCCCAGGCCATGTCCGATGCCATCAGCCATTGCACTGGCTTTCTGTTTCCTGGCGGGCCGGATATCCGGCCGGAA
Source organism: uncultured bacterium (assembly GCA_947063875.1). Taxonomy (GTDB): domain Bacteria; phylum Bacillota; class Clostridia; order Lachnospirales; family Lachnospiraceae; genus Brotaphodocola. Next base: position 60,526 of record CAMSTY010000006.1, on the reverse strand, counting down.
CTGTATGGGCAGACTCCTCAGCCTGGCTGCGGGAAGCCGGAGCCGATGAGAGATGCCTTTGAACTGCAGCTGCTCCGCTTGGCAATAGAGGCCAGGAAACCGCTGTTTTGCATTGGCCGGGGGATGCAGCTCTTGAATGTGGCCTTTGGAGGCACTTTGATACAGGATATCAGGCTGAAGCAGGAATATCCTCACATGGATTTTGCCAACCGCTCATCGGCCACCCACCCCATTGAACTGGACCCGGACAGTCTGGTATCACATGTTTTGGGTTCCGATGCTGTTACGGTAAACAGTCTGCACCATCAGGCTGCGGATACGATTGGGGAGGGTCTCTGGATCGCGGCGGATAGTCCGGAAGGCTATCCGGAGGCGTTGGAGATTGATGATTATCCCTTCTGTCTTGCCGTACAGTGGCATCCGGAGCATATGGCGGCAGGAACGCCGGTACAACAGAAATTGTTCCAGGCATTTGTAGATGCCTGCCGGTGATCAGGAGAGGTATTTCTTCATCTGTTCAATGAAACGTTCCATCTGCGGTGTGACATACTTGTTGCGATGGTATACAAGCTGGCTCCACATGCAGAATTCCGGACATTCGGTATCCAGGATCACCAGCTGTCCGGCTTTGACATAATCCCGGATCACATATTCCGGGAGAAAGGATATGCCTTTGTTTTGGAGCAGAAACCGGGTGATCACATCTGTGTTGCCGACCTCCAGGACCGGATGCAAAGAAAAGCCTTTCGCCGCCAAAAACTGCTCCATGGAAAAACGGTAGCTGATTCCTTTTTCCGTCAGATAGAGCGGTTCCTTTAGTAGGCGTTCTATGGAAATGCGGGTTTTTCCTGCCAGGGAGGAGCCGGCAGAAGCAGTAAAATAGACCTTTTCTGGTCGTTCAAATATCTTAACCCATTCCGGGAAATATATCTTCTGATCAAGAAAATACAGCAGATCCACATCATTTTGCCGCAGCATATCAAAAAGGTCGGTCACAAATGCCGTATGAGTACTGATTTCCACAGACGGATAACGTTCATTAAATTCCATGATAATCGGCGGCAAAACACTGGTCACATAAGACTCGCAGGTACCTATGCGAAGCCTTCCGGCGATAGGTTCTGCTTCCTGGGTTATCGTTTCTGCCTTCCGCATGGCATCAAGGATTTCCAGGGCATAAGGCATCAGCCGTTCTCCGGCCTGAGTCAGCTTTACCTGTTTCCCAATTCGTTCAAATAAAGGCGTATGCAGTTCTTCTTCCAGCTGCTTGATCTGCATGGTAACTGCAGATTGAGAGTAGCCAAGCTGCTGGGCAGATTTTGAAAAATTCCGTAATTCTGCAATCCGCACAAAAGTTATCAAATTCCGTATTTCCATCAAATCACCCATCAAAGTTTTTGAATGCTTTTATCAAATTCATGAATTTTACAAAATGGTAATTTTATGATAGCATGGAAATCAGAAAGAATCAAGTACAGGGAGCGTGCAGTGTTATGGAAAAAGAAAGAAGAAAGCAAAATATTCTGGTTGGGAAATTGATGAAAGGATTTGTGGACCAGACTGTTGAATTTTATAATGGTATGAAAGAACGGAAGATATGCCGTCCCACAGACAAAAAAGTATGGGATCGTTTGTGCAGGCAGACGGTTCCTGTAAAAGGCAGGCCCTTAGAGGAAGTGTATCAGGAGATGCTGGATGATGTCTATATGAGCATATCGCTGGCGCAGCATCCGCGCAGTTTTTCCTGTGTCCCTTCCACGGCTTCTCTGGTTTCCTGGATGGGGGATATCATGACAAATGCCTTTAATCCGCATGCCAGCTGTAAGAGGAATGCCTTGGCTGCCGATCTGATTGAGAAAAAAATGATTCACTGGATGTGCGATTTGGCAGGATATCCGCAGGGATGCGGCGGTTTGTTTGTATCCGGCGGTTCTATGGCAAATCTGACGGCGCTGACGGCAGCAAGAGACTCCAGATTAAAGGAGGAAGAACGTGGTAAGGCAGTTGTCTATCTTTCGGATCAGACGCATATCTCTTTGGCGAAGGGACTGCATATCATAGGGTTTTTCCAGGACCAGATCCGGATGATTCCCACAGACCGGGATTTCCGGATGGACATTTCATTGCTGAAGGAGGCCGTCAAGGAAGATGCCGGGAAAGGGAAAATCCCTTTTGCTGTCATTGCCACGGCAGGAACCACCAATACAGGAAGCGTAGACCCGCTGCCGGAGATTGCGGCGCTTTGCAAGGAATATCATATGTGGATGCATGTGGACGGAGCTTTTGGAGCGTCTGCCTTGTTGTCGGAAAAACAGCGGAAATATCTGGCGGGAATTGAACTTTCGGACAGCTTAAGCTGGGATGCCCACAAATGGATGATGCAGACGTACGGGTGCAGCGTTGTTCTGGTTCGGGACCAAAACAACCTGACGCGCAGTTTTGCCGCCCATCCGGAATATCTGAAAGATGCAAAAGGCTCAAAAGACAGTGTGGAATTCTGGGATTTGGGGCCGGAACTTACCCGGCCGGCAAGGGCATTGAAATTGTGGATTACTTTACAGACGTTTGGCAGTCAGGAGATGGGAACGATGATCGATCATGGCTGCGAAATGGCTGAATTCACCGAAAAAGTGATTGGCAGTGATCCGGACTGGGAGATTGTGTCCCCGGCGCGGCTGGGAATCGTCAATTTCCGCTATGCTCCGGCCGGAGTATCATCAGAAAGCGAACTGGCCCGGATCAATCAGATAATGGCAAGGCAAATGACAGAAAGCGGTTATGCACAGGTTTTCACTACAGAGATTCATGGAAAAAGGGTGCTGCGGATGTGCACCATCCATCCGGAAACCACAAAAGAGGACATTTTGCTTACGATTTCCCGTCTGAAGAGTCTGAAGCCGTCCGATATTTTGAAAGATAATTCCTGCCATAAAAGGACTGCCTGACTGTCAAAAATCAGTTGCACTTTCAACAAGGATTTGATAGTATAAAACGTATGTGTTTGAATAAAATGAAATCTGTCAGATTGCAAAGGAGAAAGTGATGGCTGGGATTGCGAGTGTACTGGCAAGGGCAGTGGCTTTTGTTTTGATTATTGTTACCGGATATGTGCTGAAGAAGAAAGGTTTTTTTCACCCGGATGATTTTTACCTTTTTTCCAAAGTGGTGGTTCGCATTACGCTGCCCTGTGCGATTATTTCAAACTTCAGCAGAATATCCATGGATAATTCCCTGCTGTTTATGTGCGTGATCGGATTGGCGGTCAATCTGCTGATGGTGGCTGTCGGATTTGTGGTGAATCTGCGCGGCAGCCGACAGGACCGGGCTTTTGGCATGCTCAATTTGTCCGGGTATAATATCGGAAATTTTACCCTTCCTTTTGTTCAGAGTTTTCTGGGACCGGTAGGATTTGCGGCAACCAGTCTTTTTGACGCGGGGAACGCCGTCATGTGTACGGGAGTGACTTATACGATGGCTTCCATTGCGGCGGGAACAGGAGACCGGCCCTCTGTAAAAAATGTGCTGAAGAGTTTGTTTTCCTCGCTTCCGTTTGACGCATACCTGATTATGACCGTGCTTGCAGTCTGCCGGATCTCCCTGCCGGAACTGTTTACCTCTTATGCCGGGACGGTTGGGAATGCAAATGCGTTTCTGGCTCTTTTGATGATCGGAATCGGGTTTGAAATCCGGATGGAACGGGAGAAAATTGCAAAAATCCTCCAGATTCTGATTCTGCGTTATGGAATGGGGATATCGATTGCCGTATTGTCTTACTTTTGCCTGCCTTTTGATCTGGAGGTGCGGCAGGCGATTGCGCTTATTGCTCTGGGACCGGTTTCATCCGTGGCCCCGGCATTTACCGGAAAGACAGGGGGCGATGTGGAACTGGCCAGCGCGGTCAATTCCCTGTCTATCGTGATCAGCATTGTGATGATCACCGGGGCATTGCTGATTTTGCTGTGATGTCTCTGCTCTTTATTGGCCCTCTTTTGTCCGTTTGGCCATGATACGGGGAAAGGCATGCAAAAACAGGGTGGTAGTTACCGTAGCTGCTATCAGATCGGCAACCGGTTCCGAAAAGAAGGTAGCCTCGGCTGAAAACAGAGCCGGCAGAAGCAGAAGGCTGACCAGGAATACGGACTTTCGGAAAACAGAGCAGAATAAAGCTAACCGAACCTGCCCTAATGCAGTGATCTCGTCTACCAAAGGATATTGGACGGCCAGCGGGATGATCATGGCGGTAAACCTTTTTATGTACATCACGGAACGGTGCAAGATTTCGGCATCTTTTGTGAATAGATTCACATAAATAGGAGAAAACAAATGTGTCACAACCGTCATCAGGGTACAGAAGGTGACGCATAGCCCTATGATACAGATAAATGCCTGCCTGATGCGGCGGACATTGCCAGCCCCGTAGTTAAAGCTGACTACCGGCTGGCTGCCAAGCGTGATCCCGCCTAACGGCATCGTAATCAGGAGCAGATAACTCTGTACGATCGTGGCGCAGGTAATCAGGATATCACCTTCGTTGGGGCCGCCGTATTTTTGGAGAACGGTATTTAAGGCAATAAGGATTACGCTGTCACTGGCTATGATCAGAAATGGGGAAAATCCAAAAGAGAGAATCTGACGGATAACCGGCCAATGAAAATCCCCCCATCCTAAGCGGACCGGCATTTTTTTCTGAGACAGCGACAGCAGCACAAAAACGCAGGACGCCATTTGCGAAATCACGGTAGCCGTCGCCGCCCCTGCCACTCCCATGCGAAAAACAAAGATCAGGATGGGGTCCAATACGATATTGAATGCGGCTCCCATCATTACCGTGGCCATGCCAAGGCCGGAAAAACCCTGAGCGATCAGAAAACTGTTCATTCCCGCGGACATAAGCGCAAAAAAAGTCCCTGCGGTGTAAATGGTCAGATAAATATCGGCGTATTCAAAAGTGGACTGGCTGGCGCCAAACCACATAAGAAGCCGGTCTTTGGACACCAAAAATAGAATCGTCAGCGCTACGGACAGGATCAGCAGCATCAGAAAACTATGATTAAGAATCTGCTGCGCCTCTCTTTTTTTTCCGGCCCCCATGCGCATGGCCAGTATGGGAGAGCCTCCCAGGCCGACCAGCGATGAGACAGAAGACAGCAGGGTAACGATTGGCCCGCAGACGCCTACTCCGGCCAAAGCCAGATTCCCTACGCCGATGCCGATATACATGCGGTCAACAATAGAGTAAAGTACGTTTACCAGCTGCGCCAGCATGGTAGGAACCGCCAGCCGCAATACAAGACGTGGAATGGAATCATGTCCTAAATCATTAAGTCGTTTCATAATCTGTTTATCACTGCCAAAGCAATGACGGCACCTCAGCTTTCTTTAATATACATATACAATACATTTTATAACAAAATAGCACATTTAAAGCCGAACGTCAATCGGTATTTGGAAATTTTCTGTTTTATTCAGAAGAAAGGGATAAAAGGGCGGAAAATCAATATTTTTGTAGAGGAGAAGGTCGCAATCGAAGAGGAATCATGGTACAATAAGATAGATAGAAAGAAATATGGATCAATAGCATACCTTTGAAAGTTCTTAACCAAATGGCACTGGTGTACTGGCTCATTTGGCGAAACGTAAATAAGTCGGTACACTAGCAAAGGAGACATCATGTTAAAAGAAAATATACTTTCCGAAGTTCTTAAAATTGTCCATGAATGCGGAGACATCATACTGAGCGCGACGGATATCGAACGTAAGATTCATCAAAAAGAAGGAAAAGGGAATTTTGTAACCGATTATGATTCCCGAGTACAGTCGGCCCTAAAGGCCAAGCTGCTGGCCCTGGTTCCGGAAGCCGTTTTCCTTGGGGAAGAAGACCAGATGGATCACACGGATATTTCCAAGGGATATGCTTTTATCGTAGATCCCATAGATGGGACAGCCAATTTTATCCGGGGTTACAATGCCAGCTGCATCAGTGTGGCCCTGGCTAAGAACGGGATTCCTGTGTTGGGAGTCGTTTATAATCCTTACCAAAAGGAGACCTACTATGCCGAGAAAGGAAAAGGGGCATATTTAAACGGGGAACGGATATATGCCTCGGAGCGGACTCTTGAAGAAGGCGTGATATTGTTCGGGGTGGCCCCATACAACAAAGAATTGATGAAAACATCCTTTGAAGTGGCTTATCGTTACGTGTCCCGTGCGGAAGACCTGCGCAGGAGCGGTTCTGCCGCTATCGACCTGTGTATGGTAGCCAGTGGAAGAGCAGAGTTTTTCTTTGAGATGGTTCTGTCGCCCTGGGATTATGCTGCAGGGGCTCTTCTGGTGGAAGAGGCAGGAGGCTTTACGGGTGATCTTGAGGGAAAGCCTCTGACGTACGATCGAAAGCAGACGGTGACGGCGAGGGCGCCAAAGGTGGAACTGATTTCTCTGACCTGATGCCTTTGGCTTGTGGTCAAGGCAGAGCATCCATTGAAACAGATATACTGCAAAAAGAGGGGGTCGTGACTTGACTTTTTATGAGATGATAAAGGATATGTCCCTTGCCCTGCGCCGGGAAAAGCTGGTGGTTTTTGTAGGAGCCGGAGTGTCAAAAAATTCGGGCCTTCCTACCTGGGGACAGATGGTTCAGGCCTTTGCCAAGGAGATCGGTTATCCTACAGAGGGCCGTCTGGCTACAGAAGAATACATCCGGATTCCCCAGTATTATTATTGTATGGATGAAAGCAGCAACCACATCGCTTATTATTCCCTGATCCAGTCTATGATACCAGAGAATATCCAACCTAATTTGCTCGACGAACTGATCGTGGCCCTTCATCCCAAACATATTGTGACGACAAACTTTGATACGTTGTTAGACCAGGTCGCCAGAGGATATGAGATTATCCGGGAGGACCGGGATCTCCTCACCGGGATATCGGCTCATTATCTTCTCAAGCTTCATGGAGACATCTGCCATCCGGAACAACTGGTATTTAAGGAAGATGATTATCTGCATTATTCCCAAACTCATCGTCTGATGGAGACTTTTCTGAAATCTCTTCTGATCGATCATGTATTTTTATTTGTCGGGTATTCTCTGAATGACTATAACCTGAAAACCTTTGTCAGCTGGATTGACTATATTGCGCAGGAAATGCAGGTGAAACGGGAGATGCATCGGAATTATTTCCTTTCCAGCAGCCTCCATGCCGGAAAAGATTATCTGCATAAATATTATGAAGGGAAGGGACTTCAGGTCATTGACCTGTATCGGCTTCCCAGAGAAGTGGATGAACACGCGCAATCCATCCGGCTGTCTGATGAACTGGGAAGGAAAACCTGCGCAGTTCTGGAACTGCTCTTTTGAAAGATGAGTCTGAAGATGCAGTTCCAAAAGCTGTATGCCAGGGATATTGACCTTATGGGACAGAAGTTGTTTTAGAGTTTTCCTCCAAGCCAAACACCTGTTCGTGGAGCCTTTTTCCGGTAGGGGTGGCGGCCAGGCCGCCTTCTGCCGTCTCCTTTAAGGCAGAGGACATGGAATCCCCCACCTTTTTCATGGCCCAGATCACTTCATCCGCAGGAATAGCGCTTTCAATTCCGGCCAATGCCAGTTCGGCAGCCACAAAAGCGCCGGCAGTGCCGGAGGCATTCCGCTTAATGCAGGGAATCTCCACCAGGCCGGCTACCGGGTCACAGACCAGGCCCAGGATGTTTTTCAGGGTGATGGCTACGGCGTGGGAGACCATTTTCGGACTGCCGCCGGCCAGTTCGGTGACGGCAGCCGCGGCCATGGCGGCAGCCGAGCCGCATTCAGCCTGGCAGCCTCCCTGAGCCCCGGCCAGGCTGGCATTGTTGGCAATCACCATTCCCACTGCGGAAGCTGTGAACATAGCCATTACACAGTCATGGACAGAGCAGCCTTTTTCTGCTTCCATAGTAAGCAGGGCGGCAGGAAGGATACCGCAGCTGCCTGCAGTAGGCGCGGCTACGATGCGTCCCATGGCGGCATTCAGCTCAGAAACAGCCAAAGCCCGGTACAACGCTCCGGAAAGCAGAGAGCCAGTCAGGCTTTGGCCTTCTTCCGATATCCGGCGCAGCTTACTGGCGCTGCCGCCGGTCAGGCCGCTGGTGCTTTTAAGGGCCGGATCACAGCCAGGCTGAATACAGCTTGCCATAACCTGATAAGTCTCTGCCATGCGGCAAAAGATCTCTTCCTCTGACAGTTCCATCTGCTGTGCCTGCTGCTTCAGAACCAGGCGGGAGATTGTGGTCTGATGTTCTTCGGCAGCGGCGGTCAGTTCAGCGATGGAGTGATAGTTCAATTGCAAATCCATAATAGACGGTCTCCTTATTTAGAATGGCAGCAGCATTGTGCTGGAGAAAATGTTGGGCAGCTGGGAAATGGCACGATTCTGCTTGGCCGTCAGCTGGCCGTCTGTTTCAATAGTCATAACAGCCTGGCCGCCTTTCTGATCCCGGGCCAGACGGAAATTGCAGATATTAATGCCGGATTCAGCCATGACCTCGGTAACGGCGGCGATGGTTCCGGGAGCATCCCGATGCAAGATGATCAGGGTAGGATGCTGGCCGGTAATGGAGACAGGCATATCGTTGACCTCCGTAATGTGAATGTTCCCTCCCCCAATACTGCTTCCCTGAAGAGATACCATACGGCCGGAATCGTCATACAAATAGATACGGGCCGTATTGGGGTGGGCCCCGTCAATATCATCTGTGAGGATTTCCACTATCAGTCCCTGCTGCCTGGCGATTTCCGGCGCCTGGCGGATTCTGGAATCATCGGTTTGCATTCCCAGGATACCTCCGATCAGAGCCTTGTCAGTGCCATGGCCTTTGTAAGTCTTGGCAAAGGAACCATGAAGGAGGATGGATGCCTTTTGGGGTTCGCTTCCCAGAAGGGTACGGGTAATCAGTCCGATTCGGACGGCTCCGGCAGTATGGGAACTGGAGGGGCCGATCATAACAGGACCCAAGATATCGAATACATTCATGATAAAATCCTTTCGTGATAATAAACAGGGATCTGGAAGTTGATCCGGAAAAAAGGTTCGCTCACCTTTGCGGTTTTATAGTCCCACTATACAACATGTTTTGTGCTTTTGCAAGTCCCTCATAATAACGCAAAATGCCTTAAAAATCAAAATGCTTATTCTGTTTTTGCGGTGTCAGTCTTATCTGTAAAAATTAAATCAAGTCAAAAAAAATTATATATCATTCTGCCAAAGTATTTGCTATAATGACGGAAATCGGATGAATGCTTCCAAGAGAAATGCTTTATCCGGATAATGCAAATAGAAGATAAGGAGCAAAGACGGTTCCATGTTAAATATTAAGCAAATTAAAATTAATCATTTGGAAATGCCGAAAGGGGTTAGCGGGGAAATACGGGCAGGATGGAGAGCAGGGAGTCCGTGAATGTTGTGGTCAAAGACGTCTGCTGGAAATTTCTGACCCTCTATTTTCTGCGAGTGCGCATATGGGGATATATCAGCAACCAAGGCGAGGCGGAAAGCAGATTCGGGTGCAGTGGGATGGAAACATTATGAAGAAGCAGGAGATATTGAAAGAAAAAATACAGGGTAAGGTTCTGAGATTTGAATCTCAAAACCTTACCCTTTGAAATTGCCGGACTTTGCAAAAGCAATCAGTCTCTGGCAAGGGTAAAGCTGCTTACCAGCTGCTTTAAGCCGTTAGCTTCCGCGGAAAGTTCTTCGCTGGCAGCAGCGCTTTCCTGAGCGGTAGCGCTGTTCGTCTGGACTACGGAAGAGATCTGGTCAATACCCTCAGTAACCTGCACCAGGGCCGTGGTCTGATCCTCCACCGCATGTACCACAATATCCATCTGGGCAGTCACATGGCCGGCCAGGACACTGGTGCGCTCCAAGGCATCCGTCACATTTTTCACAGCCTGGCTTCCCTCATCTACAGAATGGATGGAACTTTCGATCAGTTCCTTGGTGGCCTTGGCAGCCTCGTCAGACTTGGAAGCAAGGTTGCGGACCTCGTCGGCAACTACGGCAAAACCCTTGCCCGAGGAACCTGCCCGGGCAGCCTCCACAGCGGCATTCAACGCCAGGATATTGGTCTGGAAGGCGATGCTTTCGATGGTAGCAATGATCTTGGAAATCTCTTCGGAAGAGCGGGAGATTTTTTCCATGGCATCGTTTAGTTCTTTCACATGTTCTACGCTGGTACCCAGCTGGGCGCCGGCCTGCCCAACATAGTTTCCAGCCTCTTCGGCGGCAGCGGAAGTCTGCCTGGCGCTGTCTGAGATACCACCGATGGTGGCTGCCAGTTCTTCCACGGAACTTGCCTGCTCGATAGAACCCTGGCTCAGGGACTGGGCGCCAGTGGAAACCTGATTGCTGGCAGAGGATACCTGGCCGGCGGAAGTACCGATCTGGCGCATAGTGCTGCTCAGTTCCATCTTCAGACTGCGCATGGACGTCAGAAGGCTCCGGAATTCACCGACATAAGCGTCCCGATGAGAGGACTGAATGTCAAAATTCTTGTTCGCCATCTCGCTGAACAGATATTTGATATCGTTGATAATAATATTTAAACCTTTTACCATATCTGCCGTGGATCGGGTCAGGGCAGCCGTCTCATCCTGGCCCCTGGCCTGAGGAACCGGAGAGGTCAGGTCACCTTCCACTAACAGTTTCATCCGCTTGGCACAGGCCTGCATAGGTGCGCTGATATTGGTAGACAGCTGCAGGGCCACGACAATGGAAGCCAGAATGGAAATCACAATGACAACAATATTAATCACAATGCCAAAATAGGTATCTGCCAGATACTCAGACTTCAGGGCAGTGACAGCAACGCTCCAGCCGTCTGTGCTCCCCACCGGGGCATAGGCAGCAAAACGGATTCCGTCAGAAGCGCGATAGCTTCCGAAGCCATTCTTCCCCTGCCGCATGGCATTGTGGATGGCGGCCAGTCCCTTTAAGGAAGAATTGCTCTGGGCCTCCTGCTCAATGTTCTGGGTAGTAATGGTGTCAAGCGTAACATCGGCGATGGTATCGCCGGATTTGTTGATCATATAGGCCCGGCTGCTCTGGGCAACCTTAATAGAAGAAACAATATTATTTAGAAACGTCTCCGGCGGCACGAAATAGACCACACCTACAATCTGGGAACCCTTCTGTCCATTCGCATAGAGAGGCGCCGCCACCATAATGGACAGCTCCCCCGTCACCTTGCTGACCAGGGGTTCGGATACATAGACGTTGCCCTGCATGGCCTGCTTGACATATTCCCGGTCCGAATAGTTATTGCCGTCAAAGATACTGTAGCCGTCAATATTCACAATGTTGCCCCGCTGAAATCCATGCATTTTAACCCGTTCATCGATGATGGCCTGCTTCTCAGCAACCGACACAGCCGGATCGGTCAGCTGGGAGATGCAGCCTGTGTCCATGGCTACGTTTTTATAAGCCGTCAATTCCTGTTCAATACGTTCCGCCGCCAGCACGGCAGTCTCGCTCATCATCTGATCTACCGTGACCATAGTACTCCGGTAACTCAAAAAAATACTGGCAGCTCCCACCGCCACCAGGGCGATCAAAACGGTTGACATCAGGCATACGGTGATCTTTTTGCGTATACTTTTCATCTCATTCCTCCTTAATTCTGTAATGTGTTCCCGCAATTCCGCTTTGTCTGATTCTGCAGGACTTCAAGAGGGCATATGCAATCAAACGATTCTCATCTCAGGAGATGAGGGCATATCAGCCACTTATGCCAAAAACTTTGATCCGGTCTGTTTAATCTACCACCTTCCCCTACATATGCAAAAATTAATAATATTTACATTATATCACAGCAAAGCGTCCTACGTCTATTCAAATTTTCACAGTTTGCTTTCCATTTGATTCTAACAACACTTAATGGCAGTTCATTACAATTCTCCAGATAAATATTGCGAAAACAAAAATTAGCTGTTATACTCAATACGGTTAGTACAAAGCCGGTGCAGGAACAGGCCGCCGGAACTATACGATGCATGCGATGGCAGAGCAAGAACATTTACTTTTGGTTTATATTTTTTTCTGGTGGCAGGGTATCATTGTACTGCTGCCCATTTTTTTGTATCATTAGAAAATTCATTGATTTCCCCATGGTACAAAAACACTTTACGCAAAAGGAAGATAAAGGAGTATTGAATATGTTCGGGGAAATTCTTGAGAGAGTGCGCCGGCAGTCGCCGGTCATTCACAATATTACCAACTATGTCACGGCGAATGACTGTGCCAACATGCTTCTGGCCTGCGGCGCTTCCCCCATCATGGCAGATGACCTGGAAGAGGCGGCGGAGATCACATCCGGGTGCCAGGGGCTGAATATCAACATCGGCACCTTGAATCCTCAGAAACTCTCTGCCATGGTGGCGGCAGGGAGGCGGGCCAATGAATTGGGACATCCGGTGGTGCTGGACCCGGTGGGAGTGGGCGTTTCCGGTTTGCGCAAAAGGGCCGCTGCCCGGCTTTTGGAGGAAGTCCGGTTTTCTGCAATCCGGGGAAATATTTCAGAAATAAGAGTGCTGGCCATAGGCGGCGCCTCATCCGAAGGAGTGGGGGCAGATGCGGCCGACAAGGTGACGGAGGAAAATCTGGAAGAAACCCTGGAATTTGTCAAAGGCTTTGCCTGTAAGATGGGCCTGGTGGCGGCGGTGACCGGCGGGATTGATCTGGTCACAGACGGAGAAAGGGCCTGCTGCATCCGTAACGGACATCCTATGATGAACCGGGTCACGGGAACCGGCTGCCAGCTTTCGGCGCTGGCAACTGCCTTTTTGGCTGTCAGTCCGGATTCGCCTTTTGAGGCAGTAGCGGCGGCTGTATGCGCCATGGGGTTATGTGGGGAGATCGGATATGAAAGGATGGGGAGCCTGGATGGCAATGCCTCCTATCGGAATTATATGATAGACGCCATGTACCGTTTGACGCCAAGAGAACTAAAGAAAGGGGCGAATTATGAAATGTGCTAAGGAAACCTTGCTGCTCTATGCAGTGACAGACCGCACCTGGACGGGAAGACAAAGCTTGTATGAGCAAGTGGAAGCCGCCCTCAAGGGCGGGGTGACTTGTGTGCAGCTGAGAGAAAAGAATCTGGAGGAAGAAGCGTTTCTCCAGGAGGCAAGAGAATTAAAATCTTTGTGCAGTTGCTATAACGTTCCCCTTATCATCAACGATAATGTGCGGATCGCTGTTGCCTGCGGGGCAGACGGCGTCCATGTGGGGCAAAAGGACATGGATGTCCGGACGGTTCGCCGCCTGGCGGGGGAGAAAATGATTCTGGGAGTATCGGCCCATTCGGTGAAGGAGGCCAGGAAAGCGGTGGAAGACGGGGCAGATTACCTGGGAGTGGGGGCCGTCTTTTCTACCTCCACCAAGACCGATGCCGGACGGATGGCGCAGGAGGATCTGCGGGCAATCTGCGGCGCGGTAAATGTGCCGGTGGTGGCCATCGGCGGTATCAGCCAAGAGAATATTTTGGAACTTGCCAGAAGCGGCGTGGATGGGGTGGCGCTGGTCTCGGCAATCTTTTCGGCCTCGGATATTGAAGGGATGTGCCGGCATTTGCGGGGACTGGCGGAGAAAATGGTGAAAGGGGAATCATCCTCATTTTAAGGCAGAATCCAAAAGGATCTTATGCACCAGTTGAAAAAACGATTAAAAAATGGTAGAATCTTTAACCGTAATCAAATCGTTGATGAAAATAGCGGGAGTTGGAAATGGAACAATCACAGCAGGGAATGAAGAAAAGGCAAAAAAGGCAGGCAGTTGCATTTGCTGTATGGGGCGGGTTTATTATTGCAGCGGTGCTTCTTATCTCTACAATCTGGGTATCATACAGTGCGGGTGTCGGCACAAGACAGACCGTAAACCTGATCAGTGGATTTTATCTGGAGAAGCTGGCCGGCCGCAGATCGGTGGTGATTTCGGAGGAACTGAACAAGCATTTTAGTTATATGAAGAACGCTCTTGATATATTAGATCCTTCTGATTTGGAATCTCAGGAAAATCTGCGTAGTTTTCTGGGAAAGGTCAAAAAGCTTCATGATGTGGACGAATTTGCCTTGGTAGACGAAGACGGAGTTGTCTATACCCAGCAAAACACAGTCTCGGACCTGAGCGGATACGGCCTGATTTTAGAAGAACTAAAAGAGCCTGTGATTCAGACCCTGAATCCTAGGGACACGGATAAGCAAGTGATTCTGGCGATTCCCGTAGAGGGGATTTCCTTTCAGGGAAGGAAGCTGAAGGCTTGCTTTCTGTTGGTGAATATCAATGAAATCCTGAATTCCCTGGTTCTTCAGACCAGTGACAACGAGACCTATTATAATTTGTATTACCGAAACGGTGATAGCTTAAACGGCGATGCTTTTGGGTATCTCAGTGCAGGGATGAATCTTTTTTCTGCCTTACAAGAGGCAGATATGGCGGAAAATTCCAGCTATGAGCAGCTGGTAGATGATTTTTCCAATGGCAGGGCAGGGCAGGTTTCCTTTCATTACCGGGGGATTAAGGAAGACCTGTGTTATATACCGGTGGAAAGAACGGATTGGATGCTGACCATTTTGATTCATGATAATGTGATTAGCGAGCAGATCAGTTCCATCGGTTCCGATATGATGGGCCGCAGCATTATTCAGATTATGATTACCATGATTTCCATGCTGGCAGTATTCTTCGTACTGATTTATCAGTCCAGGAGAGCCTCAAGCCTTCTTCTGGACCAGGAAAAGGCAGACGGAAACCGGATAAGGGCGGCCTACGCCCAGATAGAACGGGAACAGATAGCCATGGAAAATATCCACGCAGCCATGAATTCCGGACTCTGGAGTATGGAGTTTAATGAAAAGGCGGAGATTACCTCCTGCACATGGTCGGATGTTTTCCGGAGAATGGTGGGATATACGGATACGGAGGATTTTCCCAATGAATTGGAATCCTGGTCGAATCTGTTACATAAGGACAATAAAGAAGCGGTATTGAAGGAATACTGGAACACAGTAAAGGACTATACCAACGAGAAGACTTATGATGTGGAGTATCGTCTTCTTACCAAGCATAAAGGATGGAGGTGGTTCCATGCGGCGGGCAGGCTGTCCAGACGTGAGGATGGCTCTCCCATTACTTTTGTGGGACTTTTCGTGGATATTGATGATGAGAAACGGATGGCAGAATTGCTGGAAAAACAGAAGCTGGATCTGAAGGATGCCCTGGCCGCCGCCCAGCATGCCAATAAGGCTAAAACCACATTTCTCAATAATATGTCCCATGATATCCGGACTCCCATGAATGCAATTATCGGTTTTACGTCTCTTGCCGCGGCGCATATAGACAACAGGGAGCAGGTTCAGGACTACCTTGCCAAGATCACCACCTCAAGCAACCATCTTCTCAGCCTGATCAATGATGTTTTGGATATGAGCCGCATTGAAAGCGGAAAGGTAAAGATTGAGGAAAAAGAGACTTCCCTTCCTGAAATTATGCATGATTTAAAGACGATTGTCCAGTCGGACGTCACCTCCCGGCAGCTTGAGTTTTATATTGACACGGCAGACGTGGTCAATGAGCATATATTGTGCGACAGGCTGAGGCTGAACCAGGTCCTTCTGAATCTTCTGAGCAATGCGATGAAGTTTACAAAGCCAGGGGGGCTTGTGGGAGTTCGCATTTTGCAGAAAGGAGAAGCTCCGGAGGGTTTTGCTTCATATGAATTTCAGGTGAAGGACACTGGGATCGGCATGAGCAAAGAGTTCTTAAAGCATGTTTTTGAACCCTTTGAGCGGGAACGGACCAGTACAGTCAGCGGAATTCAGGGGACCGGCCTTGGCATGGCCATCACCAAGAATATTGTGGATATGATGGGCGGAACGATTTCCGTTACCAGTGAGGAGGGAAAGGGAACTACCTTTATGGTAGACCTGCAGTTTAAGACCTGCTGCGGCTCGGCAAAACAGGAGGAGATTCCGGAACTGAAAGGCCTTCGGGCGCTGGTGGTGGACGATGATTTCAATACTTGTTCCAGCGTGACAAAGATGCTTTCCATTATCGGAATGAGGCCGGATTGGACAACCTCCGGCAAAGAGGCGGTCCTTCGCACCCAGCTGGCAAAAGAACAGAATGACGAATATGCCGTATACATCATAGACTGGCTGATGCCGGATATGAACGGAATTGAGGTAGTGCGGAGAATCCGCGGAATTATCGGGGAGAATAAGCCGATCATCATTCTGAGCGCCTATGACTGGTCGGATATTGAAAAAGAGGCGAGAGAGGCAGGCGTCACCGCTTTCTGCTCCAAGCCTATTTTCCTGTCGGAACTGAGAGGAATCCTGGAATTGCCGTTTGCTTCTGGCGAAGATGCTTCTTTGGAAGAACAGTTTTCCTTTGAAGGCAGGAGGATATTCCTGGTAGAGGACAACGAGCTGAATCAGGAGATTGCGGTGGAGATTCTAAAAGAGGCCGGATTTGTCATAGACGTGGCGGACGACGGCGCTGTTGTGGTGGAAAGGATAAAGGCCTCTGAGCCTGGGCAGTACGACTTGATCCTTATGGATATTCAGATGCCGATCATGAATGGTTATGAGGCTACGAGGCAGATACGGGCGTTGGAGGACCCTGCGATCGCCAATATCCCGATTATTGCGATGACGGCCAATGCTTTCGATGATGACCGGAAGGCGGCATTGGATGCCGGGATGAACGGGCATATCGCAAAGCCGATTGATATTCCAAAGCTGTTGGAACTTTTGAGGGGGATATTAGGATCTTAGACGGCGAATATTCCTGCCTCATGAGAAACGCTTCATCAAAAATGCAAGAGATAACTCCATATATTTTGTAAAAGAATACCTTTGCAATCTTAAAATGAAAGAAATATAATGAAAAAGAACGTGTGGCAGAACTGCGTAAATCCGGTTATCTGTCATGCGTTTTTTGTATGGAAAACGACGTTGAATTGTTAGAAAGCTATTGACAATGGCAGATGGCGTGTTTATAATTCATATAAACCTATAAGAAATATAGGTTTATAGATGTCTGAGGAGGGAAAGACTATGAGCAATATCTACACATCTGCCGATCAGCTGATTGGAAAAACTCCGCTTCTGGAACTGACCCACATCGAAAGGGAAGACAACCTTCCGGCAAAAGTGCTGGGAAAGCTGGAGTACTTTAACCCGGCCGGTTCAGTCAAGGACCGTATTGCCAAGGCTATGATTGATGACGCGGAGGCCAGGGGGCTTTTAAATGCCAATTCGGTTATTATTGAACCGACTTCCGGCAATACGGGGATTGGCCTTGCTTCGGTGGCGGCGGCCCGTGGTTACCGCATTATTATCGTAATGCCGGAGACCATGAGCGTGGAACGCCGTCAGCTGATGAAAGCTTATGGCGCGGAACTTGTGCTTACCGATGGTTCCCAGGGGATGAAAGGGGCGATCGCCAAAGCTTCGGAACTGGCAAAAGAGATTCCGGACAGTTTTATTCCCGGGCAGTTTGTCAATCCGGCCAATCCAGCCGTTCACAAGGCTTCCACAGGCCCTGAAATCTGGGCAGATACGGACGGCAAGGTAGATATCTTTGTGGCAGGCGTCGGCACCGGCGGTACAATCACCGGTGTGGGAGGATATTTAAAAGAACAGAACCCGGATGTGAAGGTGGTTGCTGTGGAGCCGAAGGATTCTCCTGTACTTAGCGAAGGCCATGCAGGTTCCCACAAGATTCAGGGAATTGGCGCTGGTTTTGTCCCGGATGTGCTGGACACCAAAGTTTATGATGAGATTATCGCCGTTTCCAATGAGGATGCCTTTGCCACCGGGAAACGGATCGGAAAGTCGGAGGGTGTGCTGGCAGGAATTTCTTCCGGCGCTGCTGTCTGGGCGGCGATTGAACTGGCCAAGCGGCCGGAAAATGCCGGCAAGACGATTGTAGCTTTGCTGCCGGACACCGGCGACCGCTATCTGTCCACGCCGTTGTTTGCGGATTAAAGGGGATAAAATTTCTGACGCATGTCCATAGATGCTTGAATAAAAACCAGATTAATAGTATAATATTTCCAGCTGGCGGCGGTCTGTCCGCCACTGGTTTTGTGACCTGTGAATTTGAGCGTTTATCAAACGCCTAAATATATTAATATCCAAGGAGGACATGTTATGATCAACTGGAACAATATGGACACGCTTGCTTCTTATCAGGAACTTTTGAATGCCCAAAAGGTAAATCTGGTTCAGGTGATGGATGGGGAGAGCGGCGCAGAGCGTGTGAAAAAGTACAGTGTTCCCATGGCAGAGGGCATGGTATACAATTACGCAGCCAAACAGGTGGACGACGCAGTGCTGGAGATTCTTAAAAAGCTGGCCCAGGAGGCTCAGCTGACAGAGAAATTTGAAGCCCTTTACAATGGAGAAGTGATCAATACCGGTGAGAAACGTCTGGTGCTTCACCATATGACCCGCGGACAGTTAGGCGAAGCCGTAGTGGCAGACGGCGTTGATAAGCGTGATTTCTATACAGGGGTGCAGCAGAAGGTTGCGGAATTTGCGAAAAAAGTACACGCCGGCGAGATCACAAATGCTGCCGGTGAGAAATTTACCACGGTAGTCCAGATCGGTATCGGCGGCAGTGACCTGGGCCCCCGTGCCATTTACCTGGCTCTTGAGAACTGGGCGAAAAAACAGGACACCCTGAAGATGGAAGCGAAATTCATCAGCAATGTGGACCCGGATGATGCGGCTGCTGTCTTAAATTCCATCGATGTGGCTCATTCACTTTTTATTCTTGTGTCAAAGTCCGGAACTACCCTTGAGACTCTGACCAATGAGTCCTTTGTCAAGGATGCTTTAAAGAATGCGGGGTTGGATGCATCCAAACATATGGTGGCAGTGACCAGTGAGACCTCTCCTCTGGCCAAAAGTGACGATTATCTGGCTGCTTTCTTTATGGATGACTATATCGGAGGCCGCTATTCCTCCAGTTCCGCAGTGGGCGGCGCCGTATTGTCTCTGGCCTTCGGACCGGAGGTGTTCGCGCAGTTTCTGGAAGGGGCCGCACAAGAGGATAAGCTGGCCAGGAATAACGATCTGATGGAGAACCCGGCCATGCTGGATGCTTTGATCGGCGTCTATGAACGTAATGTGCTGGGATATCTGTGCACGGCAGTTCTCCCGTACTCCCAGGCTTTAAGCCGTTTCCCGGCCCATTTGCAGCAGCTGGATATGGAATCCAACGGCAAGAGCGTGAACCGTTTCGGCGAGCCGGTCAATTATCAGACAGGCCCGGTGATCTTTGGCGAACCGGGGACCAACGGACAGCATTCGTTCTATCAGCTGCTCCATCAGGGGACCTCTGTTGTGCCGCTGCAGTTTATCGGATTCCGGAACAATCAGATCGGCACGGATGTAGTGATTCAGGACAGCACCAGCCAGCAGAAGCTGTGTGCCAATGTTGCGGCTCAGATTGTCGCGTTTGCATGCGGTAAATCCGATGAGAACCGGAACAAGAATTTTGAGGGAGGAAGACCCTCCAGCATTATCATCGGCGACCAGCTCAATCCCAGGACCCTGGGCGCCCTTCTGGCCCATTTTGAGAATAAAGTGATGTTCCAGGGGTTTGTATGGAATGTGAACAGCTTTGATCAGGAAGGGGTACAGCTTGGAAAAGTCCTGGCCAAACGTGTGCTGGCTCATGAGACAGACGGAGCACTGAAAGTGTTCAGTGATCTGCTGAATATCTGATATTACAGACAGTATACTGGCTTGCTAAGAAGGCGGGATTATGTGCATAAACTGGTTATTACCAGCTTTCGGTTTATGCCATCAGAAAAATAACATATTACAAATAATTACGGGGAGCCGCTTGGTGAAAAGCGGCTCCTTTTTTACATATCGTATCGGTAATGTTTTGTGTATTGAAAACACAGTAGCCGATGAATAAGTTTGACGAGAACCAGAATCGAAAAAATTTTGCAAAAAACAGATAAAAATAGAGTGCGATGATCTACAGAGAACACCAGCCTTTGCACTTTGGAGAGTGTCTGGGCGGTGTACTCATCAGGGAAAGCATATTCTGTTTTAAACAGGAAAAACCCTTGCTTCCCTATCTTGTCAAGTATATAATAGAAATATGACAGTGAAACCGTCAGCAAAATTTTACTAAAAGAGGGTCATATGGATATTACAGGAAATAAAGTGGTTCTCCGAACAGTGGAAGAACAGGATCAGGAGATGCTGCTGAATCTTATTGAAGATCCGGAGGCGGCAAAGGTGACGGGGGGATATCCTCTTCCTGTATCCTATGATCATCAGATAAAATGGTTCCGTTCCATGGAGAACTCTGCAGGCAGCCTGTACAGGATTATTGCGGAAAGGGAAAACCCTCGGAATGGTTTGGGGATTATTATTCTTTCTCATGAGAATTCCGAATGTGAAACCGGTGAAATTTACATCAAGCTTATGAAATCCGTCCGGGGAAAGGGTTATGGACAGGATTCTGTCAAGGCTTTGGTTGGTTATGCTTTCCGTGAGATGGGAATCGGGCATATTTATTCCAATATCCTGGAAAATAATATATCTTCCAGAAGGCTATTTGAAAAATGTGGTTTTAAACAGGAGGATATGTACAAAAGCAATCCGGAGAAAGAAGGATATTGCAGAAAGGTATGTATTTATGGAATCCGGGAAAAGGATATGCAGATAGAGGAGAAAACGAATAACAAAAGAGAAACGGCAAATCAGGAGATACTATCTAACACATAAGGAGAATAAAATGGCCACATTAGAAAATGAAAAGGGCGATCTGCAAAAAATACCGGGAGTAGGCGCCAATATGGAAAAACATCTGCAAAATATCGGAATCCAATGCATTGCCGACCTGGTAGGACAGAACCCGGAGGAACTGTATCATAAGGACTGCTTAAAAAAGGGATTTCAGGAAGACCGATGCGTATTGTATGTGTATCGTTGTGCCGTGTATTATGCGGAGAACAAGGAACATGATCCAAAAAAGCTGAAATGGTGGTACTGGAAGGACAGAGAGTATCCGGAAAACACTGAAAAATAGGCGGATGCAAAGATGATTTGGATACGAGATGACAGGAGATAAGTTTTAAGGAGGAGTCAGATATGAAAAGGCAGCGGATAACTGCCAAGCGGAAAGGAATCGCTATAGCGGCAGGAACCCTGGCTATTATGATAGGCATTGGCGGATGTTCAGACACAGCCGGAAAGGATGCCTCAAAGGAAACCAATGGGGTTATTCAGGCAGCCGGGGAAGCAGGCATGGAGGAAATCATCGCTGAGACAGAGAAGAATGAAGAAATGACTTCAGAAAAGGCGATTTTTGAGTTTAAAGAGCGGAAGATGGTAGATGAGAAGCTTCTGGAGGAATGCGATAAGTTTGCGTCTTTGGTGGAACAGTATATGGAAAATGTTTCCTTCCTGTCCGTTGAAGACGGTCAGGCAGAAGAACTGACAAAACTGCTATCGGGCCATTATGAGGTGGCAGGAAGGAAAGCGGAGGATGGGCGGGCGTATTATATGGCAGTACGGCGTAGCGATGCGCCGGTGTATGAGGATTTTGATGAGTTATCCGTGGGTTATGTGTATTATGCCGGTTCGGCAGAGGAAGTATGCCAGATCGGGTATTACGATAAGAATGCCGAGGAGAGGACGCTTTATGAAATTCCCGGTTATTTGGTAACGCTTTGCATGGACAGGGAAGAGGCGCTGAATATGTTTTGCCTGATTCCCCAGGGCGAATCGGATGACGAGGTGTTTCTGAGCGCGTTTCAGGAGAGCGGAAGAAAGAAACTGGACTTTATCGGAAAGCATTCCGGCCTTTCTTATCATGAGGAAGGGAAAAACTGTATCGATTTTTATTATCAGGATAAGGACACCCTGGAATTCTGTTCGGAGCCCTATTCCTGCTGCATCAGCCTGGATGAGGCAGAAAGTGAAAAAATAAGGACATTTTTGGAAAAAGACCAGGATCAGAAGCAGGAATTTTCCAATCACAGAGAGGCCATGGAATGGCTGAGAAAGGAAAATCCTTCTGCCCGCACTACAGGAGCCAGTTTAAATCTGGACGGCTGTGTCTATGAGTTGCTGGGAAGCAGAGAAAGCGAAGGATATGTGATAGGAAGAAAAGAGGATATGGCTTGCTGGCTGAAGAGTGAGGAGCAGATATATTCCTATGTGTTAGGCAGGATTGAGGAGGCTGTAGGGAAAGACTATGGGGATTTTACAGAGGACTGGTTTGATGGCGGCCTGGTAAAGGCTTCTCTGGCATTTCCCAGGATGGAAGAGGGGGAAGAGGGAGAATGGGCCCGTAAGATCGGCAGGCAGAGCATTACGGAGACGGAAAAGCTGGAGCGGTTGTCAAAGCTTTTAGGCAGCGCTATCCGGGGGCATGAGGCCCTGAACGGATGTCCCTATATAGGAGTGTTGGATCTGGAACGGGCAGATGGGGAAACTTTGCAAATGTTTGTGGCTGCCGACTCCTGCGATTCCCTTACATATGATGGCCGGATCGGGTTTGAGTATGGGAAACAGCAGGAATTGGCAGAAATTTTTGATGAGGCTATGAAGCAGGAAAATTCTGCCGATATAACTAAGTAACGATTTTTGATTTTTTCGGACAATGCTAGATAAGGAGGAATAGTTATGCCAAGAATTGACGATTACAGTTTTTTGTTTCAGAAAATGTTCGGAATGCCGAAGAGAAATATCACCGGCAGTTTTCAGCTGTCACAACTGAACAGCAGCTCTGTACAGGCGCAGTTAAAAGCGGCAGGGATTAACACAAATAGCAAGCAGTACAAAGCAGTAATGAATGAGATGATGAAAAACGGAAACGGTGCAATGTATACAAACGTTCAGGCCATTAAAAATCTGATGAAGGGCTATGATAAGGATGGAGACTACATTGATCCGACCACAGGCCTGGCCGGCCTTTTGGTAACGGAGGAAAATGCCGCCAGCCAAAAACGCATTATTTCCATTCCGGAGAGCAGCAAGAATGAAATGTTTGAACAGACCAAAAAGGAATTTCTGCGTGAAAATGGTGTTCTGAACGGCGATACGACAAAGCGGTCCGATGTATACACAAATATGTACCGGAAGGTGCCAAAAAATGACCGTCTGGCAGCGGGATATACCATGCAGCAGTATGAGCGGGCGTACCGGCAGGCGTTTTTAGCGGCCGCACGAAAAGCAGATCCCAGCTGGGAGATCGGAAGTCCGATACCGGCAGGCGCCTTGGACGGCATTACAAGAGAGTCTGTCGAGGGAGCAGGAAAGTCATTAAATGTAAAAATATGATGCGCCGTTGCTGCCTGGCGGGATTGACCGGATATGTCAAAACAGTGCGGCTGGAAATATATAAGGCTTGGTATGCGGAGAAGCGGAAAATATTCTAAAGCTTTCGGGAGAGACTTATGTGTGGCAGATATTATGTAGATGACGAGACAGCGAGAGAAATCGAAAAACTGGTCCGGCAGGTGGATCAGAAGTTAAGGCAAGATTCCATGGCAGCTGTCAAAAAGATTACAGAAAAGGACATCTATCCTGCACAGATGGCTCCTGTTCTGTCAGGAAAGGGCAGTTCCCTGTACTGTGGATGGCAGAGATGGGGATTCCCCGGGTTTCAGGGAAAACAGGTGATTTTTAACGCGAGATGTGAATCCGTCATGGAAAAGCCTATGTTTTGCGACAGTATCCGCCATGGCCGCATGGTGATTCCTGCCACATGGTTTTATGAGTGGAACCGTAGCAAAGAAAAGAACACCTTTTACAGAAGGGGCGCCCGGATTCTGTTTATGGCAGGGTGCTGCCGGCAATATGAGGACGGAACGCGTTTCGTAATTCTCACCACCAAAGCCAATGCATCCATGAAGCCTGTCCATGAGCGGATGCCGCTAATCCTGGAAGAGAATGAGATCGCTTCGTGGATTCTGGATGAGGGAAAGGCAAAAGATATCCTTCGTAAAACCCCCTGCCTCCTGGAACGGCGATCCGATTATGAACAGCTGACCCTGTTTTAGAAAGCCGCATCCTATGGTATCATTTACCAGTTGCAATAAGAACGTATGTTTGCTAGTATATAAACACAGGAGGTGAACATACGTTTGAATAAGATCATTTTCCATATCGATGTGAATTCAGCCTTCCTCTCCTGGGAGGCTGTTTATCGTCTGGCCCATAAAGGGGGAAAGCAGGACTTAAGAACGATTGCTTCCGCCGTGGGCGGGGATGTGAGCCTGCGGCATGGGATCATTCTGGCAAAATCGGTTCCCGCAAAAAGATATGGGGTGAAAACCGGGGAGGCAATCTGGGAGGCTAAGATGAAATGCCCAGGGTTGGTTCTGGTGCCTCCAAACTATGGGCTGTATGAAAGATGTTCGGCGGCATTTATGGAAATTCTCCGGGACTATTCTGATATGGTGGAGCAGTACAGTATTGATGAGGCTTATGTGGACATGAGCGCCAGCTGCCATTTGTTCGGGACACCGGAAGAGGCGGCGGCGCAGATAAAGGAACGGATTTATGAGACCCTGGGATTTACGGTGAATGTAGGGATTTCTGACAATAAGCTTTTGGCAAAAATGGCTTCCGACTTCCAAAAACCGGACCGGGTACATACGCTGTACCCGGAGGAGATAAAAGAAAAAATGTGGCCCCTTCCGGTGTCAGACTTGTTCTTTGTGGGGAGGGCCACAGCGAAAAAGCTGTCTTCCGTAGGAATACGGACCATAGGAGAACTGGCGGCGGCAGACCCGAAATGGCTCAAAGGAATGTTAAAGAAGCATGGGGAAGTGATCTGGGGATTTGCCAATGGGGTGGACTTTTCCCAGGTTTCCGTGGAGCCTGAGGCGAACAAGGGATATGGGAACAGCACCACTACCCCTTATGATGTGACGGATGTGGAAACAGCGGACAGGGTGCTGCTGGCTCTCTGCGAGACCGTTGCCGCCCGCCTGCGGATGGACCAGGTAAGGGCAGGGGTGGTTTCTGTGGGAATCCGGTATTGGGATCTTTCCCACGTTTCCCATCAGAAGGTGTTGTACAATGCCACGAACCTGACTGTGGAGATCTATAAGGCAGCCTGCGGATTATTCCGGGAATTATGGAATGGGGAGCCGGTCCGGCACTTAGGAGTGCATACAGCCAGGATAAGCGGCGGGGAGGCATATAGGCAAAGCAGCCTTTTTGATGAGGCTGACTATGGCAAGCTTTCCAAGCTGGATGAAACCATAGACGACATAAGGAACTGCTTTGGCATGGACGCCGTAAAACGCGCCGTATTTCTAGGCCAGGCCATCGACCATATGAGCGGGGGGATATCGAGGGAGAAAAGAAGCGTTGACTATGAAAAGGAAGAGATCCAATAGAGAGGAGGGCGGAGTATGGCATTTGGAATCGGTATTCCTTCCCGGCAGCCAAACAAAGGTACCGGTATCCGGGGAACACAAAAGAAAATCGCGTGTGAATGCTGGTTCACCAGCACCGGGAGGATCATGCCTCTGATGTTGAAAATAGAAGATGAGGACGGCCAGATCCAGACCATCCGGGAGATCAAGGTTCATTCCCAGGAGAAAAAAATGTATGCCGGGATTCCCTCTGTGGAATATGACTGCACGTTGTTTGCCTGGAACCGGGAAATAAGGGCACAGCTTATTTATTATCAGGCGGAAAGCCGGTGGGTATTAAACATCCCTGCAGGACGGCTGGATATCCGGCCTGTCTAAAAAACTTGTCCCCCAGTTGCACATGGCATTCAGCACTGGAATAATGCTCCTGCCAAATGTGGTAAGCGAGCATATAGTCCTGGGCGGTTTATCCGGGATAACTTCCCGATGCATCATCCCACATTCCTCCAGGCCGCGCAACTGCTGTGACAGCATCTTTGGCATTGCCTTTGAAATCATACGCTGCAGTTCCATGTAGTGAAGCGGTTTCCCGATCAGATACCAGAGGATGAGCGGCTTATATTTTCCGCCGATTAAAAAAAGTGTGGCCTCCACCGGATTCTGGAAGCCGCCCATGTTGCTCCGACAGCGGCAAACCTGCAGCCGGTCCGCCTGAAAAACAGAAAACCTGCTTTCAGTCACAAACGATAACTTCCTCCATTGCGTCCATAGAAGTTCCATATGCAAAATTGATCGAATTAGCCATGTTAAAGGAAAGTTCATAAAAAACGTCATAACCATCATGCGGAATCTTGAATATAATATTATTTCCTGTATAGCCATATACATCAAGATCAGAAATAATATCACCGCCAGTTACCCAAACAGTCCAGTTGCTTCCTTCGACGCCATATGCACACGTTTCTGTCCTTTCAATACCAACACATGCTCCGCGGTCCTCATCGAATATCCACTGTCCTTCAAATTTCTCAAAAACATCATTCAGGCTTAGATCCGCCATATCTATGCTTTCCTGAATTTCAGACGGAATCGTAAATGATTCGTTTCTGGCATCTGCTAAATATCCGGCAAGTATGTATGCCCTTGCCCGTGTCATTTCTTCGGCGGTTGAATTTTCCAATTGCGGCTGAAGGCTTCCGCCAAAAGCCGCCGCGCCAGCGCCTTTTACATTTTCTTCTTTTCTTTTAATCCATGCCCGTTGTTCATCAAGCACTTTTGCTTTCGTTTCGGAATCCAATTCATCACTTAATCTGCTCCATAAAGAATTGAGTTCATCATCCCAAAGCTGATACCACTGTGCAGTAAGCTGATTCATTTCCTGTTGTCCCATGCTGCCCCAATCGGCATTTTCATATTCACAAGACTTCTCCTCTACCTTTGCGATTTCATCCTGAATACTTTCGGCTTCACTTTTTTCTTCGCTGGCTTCAGACTTATTTGTACGATTATCAGAAGATTCCTCTACATGGTTATCAATATGTATGTTTTGATCAGATGTGGTGTCTTCTTGTAGGATTTTGCTTTTCCCGCACCCGCTAAGAGCGAGAAATATAACCAAAGATATACATAATAATAAATAATTATTTTTCATAATAAGATAGTCCTCTCAAAACATTTTATGATCGTCTAAAATCCATTACAAAGTGTAATCTCACAATTGTTTACCTTTTCAACATTTTTTAAATTGAAGAACAAAACTTTACCCGGCAAAATCAGGAGAAACAAGATTCTCTGGATGGCCGGGTAAGGTTTTCCACAGTTTCATGATCAATAACCGCCCATTCATGATATACTTCGACATTTTTTTCCATTTGGTAATAGCAGATCCGATTTTCTTTCCTGTACACTTTCGCGAAAACAAAGAAATCGCATTATGCGTGGTATAAAAAGATGCAACATATCATTTTGTCCCACGAAAAGCTGGGAGCCATAGCGATCATGGCTCTCAGCTTTTCATATCAGGTCTTTCATCCCTTTAGCACCCTGCAACTCAAAATACTTATTGATCCTCTGCTTCCGCAAGCAGAGATTTAACGGATACCATTCTGTACAAACTCATCGCTTGTGGTAAATTCTCGTCCGGCTCCTAATAAAATATTTATGAATTTTGACTTTGAAAGATATCCGGGCAAAGAATTTCTGGAGAAATTTAAAGGGCAAGGCTAAAAAAACTGGCAGGCGCATGTGAAATCCTTGAAATATTCCTTATCCGTTACCTAAAGTTGTCACAAAACTTCCCCATTACTCTCAATACATTTCTGATACCAATAGAAGGAATCCTTCCGAACCCGCTTCCTGGTCCCTTTTCCCTCATCATCCTGGTCCACATAGATGACTCCGTACCGCTTGCTCATTTCCATAGGGCCGCAGGACACGATATCAATAAATCCCCACATGGTATAGCCGATCAAATCAACCCCGTCAATAACAGCCTCTTTCATCTGTTCAATATGGGCTTTCAGATAATCAATGCGGTAAGGGTCATGGACAGAACCATCGTCTTCCAGGACATCTCTGGCTCCAAGGCCGTTTTCGGCAATAAATACCGGAAGCTGATACCGGTCATAAATCTGATTTAACGTAATGCGCAGTCCTACAGGATCTTTCTGCCACCCCCACTCGCTGGATTCCAGATAAGGATTCTTGTTGGCCATGATCAAATTGCCGCTGGTTTTCTCCCAGCCCTGCTTTGTGGTGGAAACTTGGGAAAAATAGTAGGAGAACGAAGTAAAATCAATGGTATTTTCTTTCAGGATCTCATCATCCCCAGGTTATGCGCCAGATTATGGAAATCCTGGACTATATAGAGAAAGACCCTCTTTCCATCACCCTGAAAAGCACGGCAGATCATTTTGGATTTCATCCCAATTATCTCAGCTTTTATATAAAAAAAGCACAGGACAGTCATTTAAAGAACTGATAATCATGCAGAAAATGTGTCAGGCTTGTTTCTATTTAACAAACACCGAAATGCCCGTCTATGAAATTGCAGAAAAAATAGGCTATGACAATCTGGGTTTTTTTTATAAAAAGTTTGAAAAGCTCTATCACATGACACCCCAGACCTACCGACAACTGAAAATTTGAAAACCCCAGCAGGTTTACACGACAATCTAAAAACGTCAATAGGCTATTGGTGAATCTACCTGGCATTCATTGGGGAATCATTATAATTGCAATCAATATATTATATCCGCTATGGAGCAGGTACTATTTAGATGTATTGATTCATATGATATAAAATATGCTTATAACAAAGACAGAGGATCTTTGAAGAAGTCCATTGGGAGAGATAACTCAGACACAGCGTTTGATGCTGCAAAAAGCAGCAAAGGGAGGTTGGGAAAAACGGGCGTCATATCTAAGCAGGTTACCTCCCAGCCTCCATCAACTTTTTGATTAAGAATTAATCTTTTTCCGCATAAAAAAATCATCAATTCTTTTCTTTACATCCATTGGATTCAAATATTTTAACAGATATCCGTCTGCCTTTAAGGATAATACTTTTTTTACACTTTCCTTATCATCCTTGCAGGTCAGGAAGATAATCGGGATATCTGCAAATTCTTTTTCTGAATGCAGCATCTCCAGAACATGGACACCGTCACAAATTGGCATTTCATAATCCAACAGAATCAAATCCGGTCGGTTTAAGGTGATTGACCGGATTGCAGATACTCCGGAACTGACCTCTGATACATCGTAATCCTCCGACAAAAGCTGCCTGACCCTCTGGCGTATGGTGAGGGAGTCATCTACAATAAGAATTTTTTTCTTTGTATTTTTTTCCTTTTCCAGAAGATATTTTTCGACTTCGACCATGGCATTGCTGGCATCAAGGGGGACCCAGAAACTGTTTTCAAGCAACTGGGACGCAAAGACACAATAAGAAAAATATCCCGCATTTGTGCTGAACAACAGGCTGATCTGGGGTTTTTTCTTCTCAAAAATCTCGTGGAACTGTTCATATGTCAGAAGGTTTTCTTCCGTCATATCATAGGAATGGATAGACGGATAATGATTCATAACACGCCTTACAAACTGACATGCCGTATATCTAACCGCATTAAGCAGCATAATATCCAGCTTGTCAGATTTGATCCCCATAAGTTTCCCTACCGTGTTGATTAAAATGCTGTCCTCAAAAACTAAAAGAATTTCCCATTTTTTATCATCCTGTTCCCTGCCGTAAACCAAGCGGTAATATACTCCCTGGCCGAATTTTTCCCCGTCATAGGCATTGCTGATTACCTGTGCCTTCAGCTGGAACATATTTTTTAAAAGTTCCAGGATTACCTCCTTCATGGCGGTAACTTCTTCTTCCGGTAAAAGATCTTTCCACTTGCTGATTTTTCCGTCTGCAATCGCCATGTCCTCAGTCAAGGTGTGGCCAATAAGCCATCCGACACATACGGACAGAAAATGTTCAACTGCAGCAGGAGAATATTCTTCCCGAAGCAATTCTTTTTCCAGTGCCGGAAGCAGGTTTTCCCTGAAGTCTTTATGAAGGCGTTTGTGCATCTTGATTTCTTCATAGCCGATTAATTCCATGTATTTTTCTTCATCCTCAAAATGTTTCAGTGCATGTGATTTAAAATACTTAATTCCTTCCTGGCATGCTCGTTTGCTTTTTGTTTCTTCCGCTTTCAGGACAAAAAGTTTGTTGATAATTTGAAAAAGCCTTCGGTGTTCATCATCAATGACTTTTATCCCTGTATTAAACTCATCTTTCCATATCAGTTGATTTTCCATAGATAAAATCCTCCTTTGCCGTGATTATGTTGTCAGGTTTTTTATGTTTACCTATATATTTATAATATTCTAGACAAGCAGAACTGCTACAACTGTGAACCGACATGAAGAGTGGCAAAGAGGAGTGCAGGTGAACGATCCCGAATAAATATCTACTGCCAGTAGATTTACAAACCAAAAGGGATGCGCTATAATGTTAGCATCAGAAAAGAAAGGAAGAAAAAATGATGACAGCCACATTCATGACCAGTAAATGCAAAAAGCAGCAGCAGAAACACGCCTGTGGGAAGCGTGCATTTGTGATGGGTTCATGGATAAGCAGGAAAATGAGGCAGATAGATCCGGATTCTGGGATATAGCAGACGGAATCTGAATTTTATGGGACCATAAACCGCTTATCCGTGATGGGTAGGCGGTTTTTTCATGGAGGAAAGTACGCTGCTGCAAGACTGGATACGAACGGATTTCGATATAAGCGAAGCGGCTCACAAAGGGCAGATTTCGCCATAATATGTGCATATAGCTTAACTGGCAGAGCAGCCGGCTCTTAACCGGCAGGTTCAGGGTTCGACTCCCTGTATG
The DNA here is from genome assembly GCA_947063875.1 of uncultured bacterium. GTDB lineage: Bacteria > Bacillota > Clostridia > Lachnospirales > Lachnospiraceae > Brotaphodocola. The sequence goes on along the minus strand of CAMSTY010000006.1, from coordinate 29,737 downwards.
CGCATTGGGCGTGTGTAACTCAAGCTGGAAGAGTAACCGGCTTTTAACCGGTAGGTTGTGGGTTCGAGTCCCATCACACGCATATACCTGCGTATAGTCAAACGAAGGGGATTCTGGTATTAAAAATTAAGTTTGAGCCGGTTTATCCCTGTTTTAGCATTATGACCAGATTGGGAGAAATGACTGAGGGGAGGAAGGGGCATGTCAGGAACACATAGACAAAAACGCCAAGAGAAACATAAACAGAAAAGCGCTTGCCTGAAGCGTTTGTTTGGTATGTCCTTATGGTGTCTGAGATCCGGAATATAAGGGTCCTTAAATGGTCTCTGTCTGAATATTCACCCATAAGGAAGCGGATGGTTTATTCAGAAAGGAGAGCATGACATGAGTTACCCTGTGATCGACCCGGTGGCCACCGGCGACAGGATCAATACATTGAGGAAGGAAATGGGATTCAGTGTGGCTTATCTGAAGGAGTATTTTGGGTTTGCCACCACCAATGCCATTTATAAGTGGCTCCATGGAGAATCCCTGCCATCTCTTGACAATATGGTGGCAATGAGTGTGTTATTCGGCGTTTCCATGAATGATATCGTTGTATATCATTAAAGACGGAGGCTTGGATTATCATGATGTGAAAAGATAATGTTATATCCTGTTGACTTCATTGCATCAAATAGATATAAATATGAGTAGAATCTTACTACCATTGATTCTAGGAGATGAGAGTGGAAATAAAACTGCGTTTTTAAGATCTAATCAAAGATTTATATTACACGGAGCCAAGCAGGTATGGTCTCTGCAAATATAAAAGGTTGTACTGTCATTGACCAAAGGATATTTCCCGCTTTCCGGAACCACAATTACATTAGCCAGCAGCGAAAGCCGCTCTTTTATCTCCTCTAAGTCTGAGCCATTTTTCAGGACAACCGTGATATGCTCCGGCGGATTATCCCAGATCAGCTTTGCAAGCAGGAACATACAGTGTCCTGCCGGATAATCCTGGGCCTGGGCAGACATATACCGGATCTGCTCCTCTGCCAGTTCCTTGAAATCCTCCTTTTCGGTCAGCTGATATAGCCTCACAAGGTTATATGCCATTACCGAATTTCCACTTGGAATCGCGCCGTCATAGCATTCTTTGGGGTTCATGAAAAGTTCCGTATTGTCTGAAGGTGAAAGATAATATCCTCCATTTTTGTTATCAAGAAACCGTTTTACCCCTTCCCTGCAGAGTTGCTGTGCCCGTTCAAGATAGGCTTCGTCCAGGGTAGAATGATACAACTCGGTCAGTGCCGCCACATAGAAGGCATAATCATCCAGAAAGCTATTATGCGACCGGGTTTTGTCACGCCAGCTTGTGAATATCCGGAGGCCCTCAATTAGATTTGTTTCAATAAATCTTTGTGCATGTATGGCTGCCTCAAGAAAGCGCTTATTATGCGAAACCCTGTAGAGTACAGACAATGCGGCTATCATCAGGGAATTCCAGGAGGTCAGAATCTTGTCATCAAGATGCAGGCTGGAACGTCGTTTTCGATAGCTGTAGAGTTTTTCGGCCTCCTCGCTGAAATCACCAGGTAAGCCCTGGCTTTTTATAAGGTTTGGGATATTGACTCCCTCAAAATTCCCCTTTTTTGTAATATCAAATGCATTCGCAAACCTTTCTCCCTTTTCCTTCCCCAGTACATCAAGGATTTCGGATAATGTGAAGGTATAGTATTTTCCCTCTACCCCCTCACTGTCAGCATCCTGGGCGCTGTAAAAGCCTCCGTCCGGTGAAGTCATTTCACGCAGCACATACCAGGCGGTCTTTTCGGCTGTCTCCAGGTACATTGGGTCCCTGTTTACCCAATAAGCCGCGGCATAGGCTATGATTAGAAGAGCGTTGTCGTACAGCATTTTTTCAAAGTGGGGCACAAGAAAATATTGATCCGTGGAATATCTGGAAAAGCCATAGCCGATATGGTCAAAGATGCCGCCTTTTTGCATCTGTATCAGGGTTTTTTCCGCCATTTCCAATGCGCTGGGATCCTCCTTCTGTTTGGCGTACAATGTCAGGAACAGCAGATTATGGGGCACGGGAAATTTGGGCGCAGCCCCAAAACCACCGTATCTGCGGTCATAGCTTCCGGCAATTTTTTCCATCGCTTTTTTGGTAAGGTCACCATGGTCTATGGTCCTGTGGCCGTTGTCCGGATGTTTCAGATGGGCGATGATCCCATCGGCCGAACGCAGCAGTTCCCCGCGTCTGCTGTTCCACTGGTCCGCCACCGCGCTTAGCAGATCCAGAAATCCCGGCCTGCCGTACTGTGCCCGCGCCGGGAAATAGGTACCCGCAAAAAACGGCTTTTTGTCCCAGGTCATGAAAATACTCATGGGCCAGCCGCCGCTTCCGGTATATGCCTGGCACACCGACATATATACACTGTCAACATCCGGGCGCTCCTCACGGTCAACCTTTATGGAGATAAAATATCTGTTGAGAATTTCGGCAATTGTCTTGTCTTCAAAACTCTCATGGGCCATGACATGACACCAGTGACAGGTGCTGTAGCCGATACTCAAAAAAACCAGCTTATCCTCCTGCCTGGCTTTCTCAAAAGCTTCCCCGCACCAGGGATACCAGTCTACGGGATTTTCCGCATGCTGAAGCAAATAGGGACTTGTAGCATTTTTCAAATGATTACTCATGTTCATCCTTCCTTTCCGGTTCATCCGGGATTTTTGTTACAATACAAAAATCTGAACTGATCCTAATTATGCCCCTGTTGCCGGAATAATAAAAGTTATTGTCAGCTTTTTTTGAAAATGTCTTTTTGAACGTGAGAAAAAGCGTGACAGGCTAAAAATTTTGAAAAGCTATGAAAAAGGATTGCTATTACTCATTGAAACGTCTAAAATAGAGGGAAGCGATTGGTGCTGCTTAGGCTAAAAGGAAATGACCAGGTATAATATGGAAAATCGAACTTATTTTTTCACACACAAAGAATCCGGAGAAAGAGGAATGATGCCACTATGAAGGAACTGATCTCATTTTTTTCATTATACCTGCAGGATGAGTACTGGCTCGGGAGTTCGTTATGGTTCATGCTGCTCCTTCTCTATGGCAATACCATCTTTTACCTGATTGATTTTTATAATCTGGTCCGGCGCAAATCCAAGGCAGAAACGGCCGCCATGCTGGCGATACCGGGTACGGTTTCTGTGATGGGAGCCGCACTGGCGGCTATGTTTGTACATGTGCCGGAACTGGGGGATCTGGAAGAGTTTTTTACAGCACTTGACAGTATGAGTCTATGTACCAGTTTGTTTCTGATTGCTATGGCTTATGTGCTGCTTTGGGCAGCCTGCTTTTCCTTGCAGAGAAGACGGAACAAAAAGGACGTGACCCGCTGGATGTTCTCGTGCGGCCCGGATGCCTGCTTTGTCCTGATGATCAGTATCTGCTTTATATACCGCACAGCAGCCGGGGCAAGCCTCTTTTGGAGCGTGCCGGAATGGGTATTGTGGCTCTATTTGTATGCGGTTTATTTTTTGTGCTGTAAGGTCCTGCTGTTTGCCTTATATCTAGTAGTGCAGCTCTATTCCATACGGCTGACAATATTCCGGTGGCGGGAGGGGATCAGTCCGTCTGTTTTCCTGTTTTGTTACTATGTATTTTTCCAGAATGCCATCCTGAGAAATATTGCGGCATTTGAGTTGGGAATCCTGATCCCCCTGACCATGGCCCTCTGCCGTGAGGGATGGACAGAGGAGATGGTCACCATCATGGTCTTTCTGTATTTGTGTGGGGCTTTCACGATCCTTTTCAGTCTGATGCCGGTGATGAAGTCTTTAGACCAGTTCCGGCGCTGGGGGAATCCGCGCCAGCTTAGGGAGCAGTTCTGCCGGGAGTATTTTGTAGAGGAACCGGTGTGGAAGAATTCGTCCTACACCATAACCAGGAATTTTCTGGTGGTTCCCCAGCGTCCCGCGGCTTTTTATTACTGGAGGGACTTAAAATGTGTGGAAGGCTGGCGGCTGGAAGGGAAACATCAGAGGAGCGCTTCTGCCAGTCTTTGGGCGCGTGGAGCCGGCAGCGGGAGAGCATCAGAGAAGGGAAGCAGGATTCGGAGGATCAGCTTCTACAACGGGGAATGCTTTCAGGCGGCAGAGGATGAGAGAGAGGAATCCGCATTCGTCTTTGAATATGCCAGGAAGTGGGAAGGGGTCAATGAGGATGCGGCCAGACGGGCCGTCCAGGGAAGGTCCTGGAATATGGGCCGCTATCAGACGCTGATCCAGCGGCTGGCCATCGTGATGGCATTTCTTCTGATGCTGATGGCGTATGGGAAGCAGTAACAGTTAGGGTATTAAAGCCAGAAGGAGAGTTTCGTTTCCTTCTGGCTTTAATACTTTTGTTGATTCAATGCTGATTATTCATAAAATAATGTATTAACGTCTACCGGAGTTTCGATCATATCTGTTTCCAGCATAAAATCTGCAGTTCTTTGAAATCCTTCCCTGTCAGCATCCGTAAGTTCCAGGGAGAAGTCATAAAGTGGCACCATATCCTTTACTGCTTCAGTATCCAGATCCAAAGCTTTTGCTACAAGTTCTATGGTCTCATCCGGATTCTCATTCATAAACTCAGAGATGGATTCCTGAGCTTTCTTAAGCTTTTCGATCACTTCCGGATGTTCCTGGTAGAAATCATCCCTTACTGCCACTGCAATGATCGCATTGATTAACCCTTCTCCATTCGTAACCAGATGGCGTCCGGACTTTTCGGCCTGGTAGGCCGTAGCGCCTGCAATCATAGCCACATCAACACTGCCGTTTTCCAAGCCGGCATTGGCATCAGGGATCGTCATATTGACAAAATTCACATCCTCCACGGTCATGCCGGCAGTTGCCAGATAAGCCACCAGAAGTTCGTGAAGATTGGTACCCATAGGACCGGCAACCGTTTTACCTTTTAAAGATTCCGGGCTGGTCAGGCTGTCATCTTTAGAATAAAGGCAGAACGCTTTAGGAGAACGGCTGTACATGTTCAGTACCTTGATATCAGCGCCATTGGCAGCTGACAGGATGACGGAAGTAGCACCTACGGCATAGAGAACCTGGACATCGCCGGAAGCCAGGGCCTGTGTCTGGTCCGCTCCGGAAGTCAGCTCTGCGTACTCAATGGAGATTCCCATATCGGCAAAGGTATCAGCAAAGATTGCTTTTTCCTTTTCGACAATGGTTGGTACGTTTAAGGGAGATGTTACATAGGTAAATACAAGCTTGTCCAGGTCAGATTCGGAAGATTCCCCGGTCTTTGTATCCTGGTTTTCTGTCTCTGCTTTTGTGGTTGCAGATTCTTCTTTTGATGCGGCTTCCGTTTGTGGCGCTTCCGTGGCAGTCTGACCTACCCCGCCGGAACATCCGACCAGAAGGGAAGTGCTTATACATAGGGCAAGCATCATGGATGTAAGTTTTCTCATAATTGATCCTCCTTGTTTTTTGAGTACACCTCATTTATAGCAACTGTCCGAGGTAAAGAGCCTTAAACAGCTACATTCAGATTTTCAATGATTTCGCGTTTTAGCATGATAAATTTGTCATCCAGGAGGTTTCGAAAATCTCCTGCCTTTGGCAATTCAAATTCGGTTTTTACAACCCCTTTTTCAATGATGACAATCTTATGCCCCAGGAGAAGGGCCTCATCAATGCTGTGGGTTACAAACAGGATGCTGGCCTTCTGGCTCTTCCAGACCCGCAGCAGTTCCCTCTGCATCTGTTCCCTGGTAAAATAGTCCAGGGCGGCAAAAGGCTCGTCCATCATGATAAAGGATGGATGGTAAGCCAGGGCTCTGGCAATCGCGGTCCGCTGCTGCATCCCTCCGGAAAGCTGGGATGGGTAGGCTTTTTCAAAACCATCCAACCCCACAGTATGAATGATGGAGTGGATCTCGTCCCTATGGATTTCCTGTCTTTTCAACCCGAAACAGATATTGCCCGTTACATCCAGCCAAGGCATCAACCTGGGTTCCTGGAATACAAAAGCGGTTCTTTGGGAGAGGCCATAATGGATACTGCCGCCGTCAGGATCTTCCAGGCCGCCTGCCAGACGCAGGAGAGTGGTCTTCCCGCAGCCGCTTTTTCCAAGGATCACTGTGATGCGTTCCTCCGGTATCTGCAGGTTGATCCCAGTTAAGACAGGTATTGTCTTTCCCTCTACTACATAGTGTTTTTCAAGTTTTACCAGTTCAATTCCAGCCATTTTCACAGGATCCTTTCAGCAGTTTTTTTATGGCCCATCCGAAAATCCGATCTGTCCCGTACCCGATAAGGCCGATTACCAGGATTCCGACAATCACCTTATCGGTTCGTGACATCTGCTGGGCAAACAGGATCATATGTCCCAGTCCAGAGGAGGCCGCAACCATCTCAGCCCCGATGATGGCCCGCCAGCTGTATCCCAAGCCGATCCTCATGCCTACCAGGATATCGGCGGATGCATAGGGAAGAGTGATCTTTACAAACTGTTTCAGCCGGGAATACCCAAATACCTTGCCTACTTCCAGAAGCTTCCTGTCACAACCTGTAAACCCCTTAACGATATTTAGATACATGGGGAAAAAGGAAGCCAGAACAATGATCACCGTTTTCGTGGTTTCCCCGATCCCGCACCACAGGATCAAAAGCGGGATCAGGCTCAGGGGCGGCACATTGCGGAAAAACTGTACTAAATATTCATAAAAAACTCCTGAGGCCGGGATCATTGCCCGAATCATCCCCAGAAGGAAAGCCAGTACAAAGGCAATGGCAAAGCCCTTGAAAACCCTGCCCATACTGATCATGATATCCCGGAATACTTCCCCGGACAGAAGCATTTTTTGGAAGCTTCCCCAGACCTTGCCGGGGGAGGGCAGGACATAGGTACTGAATATCCCCATATTGCAGATCCCATACCAGAGAAAAAAGAGCACTGTCAGGCAGGCTGCGGGAATGAGGAATGTTTTCCATTTATTCAAGATTGATCACCCCGTCTCCATGATGGCATCCATCCCTGCACCAGAGGAGTTCGATGACACCTGTATTCTTAAACCTGTTTTTTTCCAGATAAGTGCAGATTTCGCTGGCCCCTGTGATGCTGATTGAAGGGCAGTTAAGGGACTGAAAGAATCCGGGAGGTATGGGACTGGCGTTCAGCTGTTTTGCTTTGGGATGTTCTTTTATTTCGATCAGAAACTGTTTCCAAGTCAGAAAGCAAGTATCGGGAAGCTGGCATTGAGTTCCCATACGGGCCAGGGCCTGACAGGGGGTGATGATAAGCTTCTTTTTACCCTTTAACTCCGTTCGTTCACTGATCTCCCTGGCACAGTGGATGAGAATCGGTTCAATCTCTGGAATCAGGAGCGGGGACTGCTTATAGTTTTCTCTCAGCAATTTTGATACGGAGGGGCATCGGACATCCGCCACAGGGACGCCGGATACTTCCGCCAATCTTCCATAGGAATCACATACATAATAACCCCAATCCTGCCGACAGCTGACCTGCTGATATCCATGCCGTTCTAACAGAGACTCCAGGACTTCCTTATCATACATTTGTTTTACTACAGGATTGATCCATATATACTGCATAAGGATATCCCTCCCATCATTGACTAGGTTATGCTAACTCGTCGATTATCCTATCAAAGCAGTAGGATAATGTCAATTACATTTTTTCTCAATAAAGCCGGCAGCTATGAGTAGTAGATCTGGAGGAAGGGGTTTATGATGGGACAAAAGTAAGATAAGAAATGAGAAAAATTGACCGATTACCCCTGGCAGCAGCAATTGACACGAAAAAAGTGTTTGTGTTATACTTTCAGTTAGTTTTTGCTAACCAATGGATTATCATAGAAAACATATGCTGTATACTGTTTCAGATATGGCATATTTTTTGGGGTAGAAGTTAGTGGAATCTAACCATGATAGGAAAGGGGAACTATGAGAAAAATTGCGATTTATGGAAAAGGAGGTATCGGAAAGTCCACTACAACTTCAAATCTTGCGGCGGCGCTTTCCGATGCCGGATACCGTGTCCTGCAGATCGGCTGCGACCCCAAAGCCGATTCGACAAAAAACCTGACAGGAGGAAAGCAGATCAGTTCTGTTTTGGATGCTCTTCGGGAAAAAGGGGAGGGAGGTTTGAAAGCAGAAGATGTGCTGTTTCAGGGCTATGGAGGCGTGTGGTGTGTAGAAGCCGGGGGGCCGACACCAGGGATTGGATGTGCGGGCAGAGGGATCATCACGGCTTTCGAGAAGTTGGAAGAGTTGGGGGCATATGAGATATGCAAACCGGATGTCATTCTGTACGATGTCCTGGGAGATGTGGTATGCGGCGGTTTTGCTATGCCGATCCGTGGCGGCTATGCGAAAAATGTCCTTATCGTAACATCCGGGGAGATGATGGCACTCTATGCGGCTTCCAATATCGTCAGTGCAGTGGAGAATTTTGGGAAACGCGGGTATGCCAGATACTCCGGTGTGATCCTGAACGCCAGGAACGTACCGGATGAGGAAATGCTGGTGCAAAAAACTCTGGATGAGATCGGTGGAGATATCCTTTCTATCATCCCTCGTGACAGTGCGGTGCAGGAGGCGGAAAACAGAGGGAAAACCGTGATCGAGGCGCTGCCGGATTCGGAAATGGCATTATGTTATCGAAAATTGGCGGCAAGGGTTATGGAAGTGACGGAGGAGGTGTGACATGGAAAACTGCAGCCTATCAAAAGGAAGGGCAGGGGAGTGCTCCACCATGCACTATGTGTCGGCGGCACATGGGGGATGGGGAATCGTCCGGATCGCGGCTCTGGTGCCGGAGAGCTATCTTTTATTTGTATGTCCCTTTGCCTGCGGACGCCATACGGCCCTAGGCGGCAAGGAATGTGGGATTAAGGACAGGGTGTCCTATTTGTTTATCACGGAAGCGGATATTGTGTCTGGGGAGTTTGAGCAGATGATTATCGACAGTGTAGGGGAGTTGTTTGAGGCTTTGAAGAAAAAGCCAAGGGTACTATTTATCTTTACCTCCTGTCTGGATGATCTTCTGGGTACGGATCATGATGCCATCAACGCAGAACTTTCCGGGATGTATCCTGAGGTTTTGTTCCGGCACTGTAAGATGAATCCGATCTCTCTGGACAGTTCTCTTCCGCCGGGGATCACCCTCAATATGAACATATACAGTTTGTTGGAAAAGACGGAAAAAAAGGAGAAGATAGTCAATATTTTAGGGTGCAATGTGACACTGCCTGAGACGGGAGATTTGAAAGGACTCCTTCGGGAAAAAGGCTATCGTCTCTGCAATGTGTCAGATTGTAAGAGTTTTGATGAATTTTCCCATATGTCGGACGCATGCTTAAATATCGTAGCCGGCCCCATTGCTTTAAAAGCAGCCCAGGAAATGGAGGAAAGGCTGGATATTCCCTACATAAAAGGGTTTGTGACCTATGATCCGGAGGAAATCGACAGTTTTTACAGAGAACTGTCAGAGGCTCTTGGGGTGGATTTTGAAACGCCGTCATTCAGTTATCGGGAAAAAGCACTGGATGCAGTCAAAAAGTTGAGGGAACAGATCGGAGAATATCCGGTAGCCATTGACTATCAGGCAGTGTTAAAGCCTTATTCTCTGGGCTGTATGCTGGCAGAGAACGGGATTCGTGTGGGTATGATCGCTTCCGATACGGTGGCCGGCCATGAAAGAGAGAACTATGAGAAGCTTTTAAAAATCAGTCCGCAGACCCTGATGACAAATCCCGTGAGATATGATGCGGTGGTTTTTCCCTATGAAGGCAGGCAGTATCTCTGCATTGGTTTTGACTGCGGATATATGACCGGGTCCGGCAAGGTGGTAAATCTTATGCAGGATGAAGGGTTTTTCGGTTATGACGGGATCTGCCGCCTTATGGAGATGATAGGAGAGGCATATGTCCGGGATGCGGATGTAAAGACTATGATCAAGGAGGCGAAGCTGATCATATGAGTGTACTTTGTATCGATTTGCCGCCGGTTGCCCCGGATTATTCGGGGGCGGCCTCCGCGCTGTTTGATCTGGGAGGTATTGTTGTCATGCATGACGCTTCCGGCTGTACAGGAAATTATACGGGGTTTGATGAACCAAGATGGTTTGGCTCCCGATCTGCGGTTTACTGTTCTGGGCTGAGGCGGATGGATGCGATTCTGGGAAACGACAAAAAGTTTATTGACGGAGCCTTAATGGCGGCAAAAGACCTGAATCCAACCATGATCTCCTATCTGGGGAGCCCTGTCCCTATGGTAATCGGCATTGACCTGGAGGGAATGGCAGCGGAAACGGAGGTGGCCTCCGGTATCCCGTGCTTTGGCTTTAATACCACAGGCCAGCATTATTATGACAGAGGTGCATCGGATGTATTTTTAAAGCTGTTAAGATATTTTGCAGAGCCCATAGAGGGTATCAAGACAAACAGGCAGGGGAAACGCTTTGTGAATGTGCTTGGCCTTTTGTCCATTGATATGGGCAGCGAAAAAAATGCAGAAGAGATCTGTGCCTGCATTGAGGAAGCCGGCTTTTCCATAAATGCCAGCTTTGCTATGGGACTTACACTGGAGCAAGTCCGAAGGGCAGCCAACGCAGATATCAATATCGTCACGGCACGGTGCGGACTGGATGCCGCGGAATACATGAAAAAACGGTATGGCATTCCTTATATATGTACGGTCCCCGTTGGAGGCGGAAGTCTCTTTAGAAAAAAGCTGGCAGGAGAGTCCCCTGTCATACAACCGCCGGAAGGCAAAAGAGGAATTCTTATTATCCATGAACAGATTTTTGCAAATTCACTCAGGGAACTTGCCGCTTCTTTCAGCGATATCCCTGTGACGGTAGGGAGCATGTATGGTTTGGATACGCGGATTGCCATGGAACATGACCTGGACCTCCCCACGGAAAAGAGTGTGAGGGAGGCCATAAACAGCGGAAGATATTCCGTGATTCTTGCTGACCCGGAGATCGGCGGTATCCTGAAAAGGGAAAATGTGACCTTTGTGGAGTTGCCCCATGTGGCTCTTTCCGGACGTTTGTATCTTGACAGATATCCCTCCTATCTTGGGGAAAGTATGGAAACCATGATCCGCAATGCCGTTTTAGCGGCCCAGGAAAGACAACAAGGATAAAAAATAAATGATAAGGAAATGGTGATTAATATGAGAAAAAAGCAACTTATTGCGTGTATTGCGGCCTGCTGTGTTTTGGGAGCAGCGGTGATGACCGGCTGCAGTCAGGGAAGCTCCAACGACAAAGCTCCTCAAAAGACATCGGCGCAGACGGAAGCTGCTGCCAAAGAGGAAGCAGAAGAGGACAAATCTGAGGAAGCAGAAAACGGCGGGGAGAAAGCCGAAGAGAAAACGGCGGGGACAGAGGGTTCCACAAGAACCATTATCGATCATAACGGAAATGAAGTAGTCCTTCCTGCAGAAATTAACCGTGTAGTCATCTCGGGAATCCTGCCGCTTCCCTCGGTATTTTGCCAGTTCCGGGGCAGCGCCAAGGAGATTGTGGGTATCCATCCAAGTTCCATGGCGGCGGCTGAGAATTCCTACCTTGTGAAGGTATATCCGGAGATTCTGGATGCAGATACAAGTTTTGTGGAGAACGGCTCCATCAACATCGAACAGCTCCTTACTTTAGATCCGGATGTGGTATTTTACAGCGCTGCCAATTCGGAAGAACGGGAACTGTTTGCCAAGGCGGGCATCCCATGTGTTGGTTTCTCCACTACCATCGCTGACTATGACTGTGTGGAGACATATGCCCAGTGGATCGCATTGTTCGGTGAGATTTATGGCGAGCAGGAAACTGCCAATGAGATTATCGAGGATGGAAGAAGGACCGCAGAAGAGATTTCTGCCATCACGGAGACTATTCCGTCAGAAGAGCGGCCCAACGTTCTCATCATATTTAACTATGCCAACGGGGCTATGACCACGGCAGGTTCCCACTTTTTCAGCGAATACTGGCTGGATAAGGCAGGAGCCAACAATGTGGCGGCAGAACTTACCGGCACGGCGGAGATCAATATGGAGCAGGTTTATGAATGGGATCCTGATATCATCCTGATCACTAATTTCAGCCCCTATCTGCCGGAGGATCTGTTAAATAACACCATTGATGGTTATGACTGGAGCGGCGTATCCGCAGTCAAGAACGGGCAGGTCTACAAATTCCCCCTGGGAATGTACCGTTGGTTTCCGCCGGCCTCCGATACTCCGTTAGTCCTCATGTGGCTTGCAAAGACGACTCAGCCGGAACGTTTTGCGGATTTGGATCTGGATGCAAGGATCAAAAACTTTTACCAGACCCATTATCATGTGGCACTGTCCGATGAGGAACTGGAAACGATCTATCATCCTGCAAGAGAGGCATCCGGAGTAAAACAATGAATATTGCTGGTAAAAAAAGAGTTCCCATCTGCATTTTGTCAGGGTTGCTGTTTCTTCTGCCTATCCTGGCAGCAGTGATATGCCTTGGCATCGGGCGGTATTCTCTCGGCATAAAGGATACCATTGAACTTTTGGCTTCGCATTTTACAGACAGACAGGCCGATCCAAAAGAACTATCAGTCCTTTTTCAGATCCGGCTTCCGAGGATACTCCTAGCCGGGGCAGTGGGTGCCGGACTTTCCTGTGCAGGCACCGCCTTTCAGGGACTGTTCTCCAATCCGCTGGCCACACCAGACACCCTGGGAGTAGCCAGCGGCGCATCTTTTGGAGCAGTGATGATGATGCTGTTTAACGGCAGTCTTTTGAGTATCCAGATAGCGGCATTGGTCTTTGGCCTTCTGTCATGCTATATCACATATTCCATCAGCCGCAAGAACGGAAGAAGCGGCATCATTATGATCGTGCTGGCAGGGATGGTCATATCTGCAGTATTTGAGGCATTGGTATCTCTGATTAAATATGTTGCCGACCAGGAGGATCAGCTTCCAGTGATCACCTATTGGCTGATGGGGAGTATGTCAAGGGCCAGTTATAAGAATCTGAAACTGGGCCTTCCTTTTATTATTGGCGGGATCGCCATTATCTTTGCTCTGAGATGGCGCTTAAATATCCTGTCCCTCAATGATGACGAGGCCAGTTCCCTTGGGGTGAACATCCATATGATGCGGCTCCTTATTATCGTAGCTGCTTCCATGATAACGGCTTCCAGTGTTTCCATGTGCGGACAGGTAGGCTGGGTAGGACTGTTGGTTCCTCACATTGCCAGAATGATCGGTGGGAATGATAACCGCTTTGTTGTTCCGTTAGGTATCTCTTTGGGCGCTTTTTTCATGATTATTATGGACACTTTTGCCAGGAGCGCCACGGCAGCCGAAATTCCCATCTCGATTCTGACCGCCATTATCGGGGCACCCGTGTTCATTATGCTGCTGAGAAAAACAGGAGGTGTTTGGGGATGAGATTCGAGGTGAAAGGCGGATCTTTCGGCTATCAAAGTGAAATGATACTGGATGACATTAACTTTTGGGTGGAGGATGGGGAGATTCTCTCTGTTTTAGGTCCCAATGGAGTGGGAAAAACCACACTATTGAAATGCATGATGGGACTTTTGAAATGGAAAAAAGGAACTTCCATGTTGGACGGAACAGATATTTCCCGTATAAAGCCAAGAGAACTCTGGCAGAAGATTGCCTATGTTCCCCAGGCCAGGGGAGCTGCTTTTGGCTATTCGGCCCTTGATATGGTGACTCTTGGGCGGAGTGCCCATCTCGGTACTTTTGCTCAGCCGGGAAAAGAAGATTATGAGGCGGCCGAGGCGGCCATGGAGGATATGGGAATCAGGCATCTTCGAGACAAGCTGTGTACCAAGATGAGCGGCGGTGAACTGCAGATGGTGCTGATCGCACGGGCATTGACCATTTCGCCGTCCATGCTGGTGCTCGATGAACCGGAATCCAATCTGGATTTTAAAAATCAGCTTATCATTCTGGAAACCATCAAGGCACTTTCAGAAAAAAGGGGGATCTCTGCCGTGGTAAATACCCATTATCCAGAGCATGCTTTAAAGATATCCAACAAGGCGTTGATCTTAAATAAGAACGGCAGCGATCTCTTTGGAAGAGCAGAAGAGGTCATCAACGAGAAAAATATGCGGAACGCATTTTCCGTCCAGGTTTATATAGAAGATATTCATCTTGACGGGAAACAATATAAAAGTGTGGTTCCGCTTTATCTTGTATCGTAAAAGCGGGAAGGAATCCAATTACCTGCGTCGTAATGATTATTCTTACACAGACTATTTTCAGTTTGTCATGGGAATTGTCCTGTTCTTTTTTGAAATTATTTTCAGTCTGACATCGGTTCTTATAACAATCCTGTGCGGTGGACTGATCGCAGAAGTAAACAGCATTGTTTATCGATTATTTTTTGCGTTGGAAATGGGAATTTTTATTACAGCCGGAACGCTGCCGTTAGTCGTTCTTGTGGTTTTCTTTAGTAAGAACTATGTATTTTCTGTTTTATTACGTGTCTTTTATAGTGTCCTGAGCCTGACAGCCGAATCCTCTTTTGGCGCACTGCCCAAAGTGATGTGCTGGCTGATGCCTATTCCGCTTACAACCCTATGGAGCGCAGGAAATTTAACCGCACATGGCGCTATGGACGGCGTGGGAATGCTGGAATATTTAATTCCGACTACATTTCAGACAATCATTATTTTAGCCGTTATCGCTTTGCTTTCCGTAATCGTGATTGATTATATGTATAAAAAGAGAGGGGATGAATGATATGTTTCGCATGGTTAAGACCGAAATATGGAAATTAAAGCGGTATCATATGATATGGGCAGGTGTTTTTCTAATGCTGCTTTCCGTCGTATTAACGCTTTTTTCCACAACTGCATTGGACGGAACGGTTTGGACATTTTCCTTTTTTACAGAGCAGGTAATCAAAAATAATGCCACAACGATTTTCCCCATGTGCATTGCCCTCATTGCCGGATATATCATAGCAAGGGAAGGGAAAGACGATACGCTGAAAAGTATTATGACTATTCCTGTTCCTTATAGCAGCCTGTTATGGGGGAAGCTGCTTGTATGTGCGCTGCTGTCTTTGTTTTTTGGGCTGGTAAGTGCGGCATTCACGGTAATTGCCGTTTTCGTGATGGGATTTCCGGGAATTTCTGTAACATCAGTATTGCAGACATTTATTCAGATTATTCTCAACTGTCTGTTTTTGTATTTTGCGGTCATGCCTGTAATTGTGTTTGCCGCTCGTATACCAAACGGACATATGCTTGGAACAATTATTGCCTATGGCTATGGCGGTATGTTTGCTTCTGGAAATGTTACATTAGCAAATATTTATAAGGATTGATTAAAGAAAATTCAAATCCAATGAAATTTTTCCTTGCCATGTAAGTAGTTGTTGCTGTTTTATAGGAAACTGTGGTAGAATAGCTTCGTATGTGGTAGAATGTACGTGAAAATAAAATTGTTGAAGATTTTGAAAATCACCCGATTTTCGGTTCAAAAAAGGCCTGATTCGTCGACCTGACAGGGACTTTATTTGCAGCAGATTTCTCAAAATCAACCGATTTTCCACGCTACAAAAAATAACTGAAATTTATGCAATACAAACAAAAATATAAGGAAAAATCATGAGAAAACTAGCCTTACCTGATGAAATTTTACTAAGTATCCAGCAGCCCGCCCGCTACATCGGCGGCGAGGTGAACATGTGCGTCAAGGACCCGAAAGATGTGGCCATCCGTTTTGCCATGTGTTTCCCGGACGTCTATGAGATCGGCATGTCCCATCTGGGAATGCAGATTCTTTATGACATGTTCAATCGCCGAAAGGATGTCTGGTGCGAACGGGTTTTTTCGCCATGGACCGATCTGGATGAGATCATGAGACAGAAACACCTCCCGCTTTTTGCATTAGAATCCCAGGACCCGGTTAAAGACTTTGATTTTCTTGGAATTACCATCCAGTATGAAATGTGTTACACCAATATTTTGCAGATTCTGGATTTAAGCGGGATTCCTTTTCATGGGGAAGACCGGACGGAGGAGGACCCGATTGTAATTGGGGGGGGACCCTGTGCCTATAATCCGGAGCCGCTGGCGCCGTTCTTTGATCTTTTTTATATTGGAGAAGGGGAAACCCAATACGACCGTATTTTTGACCTGTACAAAGAGATTCGTGCTGATGGCGGCAGCCGCCAGGATTTCCTAAGGGCGGCTGCAGAGATTCCCGGGATTTACGTACCGATGTTTTACGATGTGGCCTATCAGGAGGATGGCACTATTGCATCTTTTGAGCCAAACCGGGATGGTGTTCCGAAAAGGATTGCCAAGGAACTGGTCGTGAATCCGGATGACGCCCCCTACATTGAAAATCCAATTGTACCATTCATCAAAGTGACTCAGGACAGGGTGGTGCTGGAGATTCAGAGAGGGTGCATCCGAGGATGCCGCTTTTGCCAGGCAGGCAATATTTACCGGCCGCTTCGAGAGCATACCCTGGAATACCTAAAAAAATATGCCTATCAGATGTTAAACAGTACCGGCCATGAGGAAATCTCCTTAAGTTCCTTAAGTTCCAGTGATTATAGCAAGCTGAAAGAGCTGGTTACTTTTCTGATTGATGAGTTTCATGGAAAAGGTGTGAATATCTCTCTGCCGTCATTACGCATTGACGCGTTTTCTCTGGATGTAATGAGCAAGGTGCAGGATGTGAAAAAAAGCAGCCTGACCTTTGCACCGGAAGCGGGAACTCAGCGTCTGCGTGATGTAATCAATAAGGGGTTGACAGAGGAAGCGATCCTGAATGGAGCGGCGGAAGCCTTCCGGGGCGGTTGGAACCGGGTAAAGCTGTATTTCATGCTGGGACTTCCCACGGAAACTAAGGAAGATATGGAGGGGATCGCCCTGTTGGCAGAAAAAGTGGCAGAAGCCTTTTATGATGAGGTTCCCAAAGAAAAACGCAGCAGCAAGGTACAGGTTACAGCCAGTTCTTCTTTTTTTGTCCCAAAACCATTTACTCCGTTTCAGTGGGCAAAGATGTGTACACAGGAAGAATTTTTACAGCGGGCTTATATCGTAAAAGATAAATTTAAGGAAATGAAGAACAAAAAGAGTCTTAAATACAGCTATCATGATGCAGATGTGACGATATTGGAGGGAGTTCTTGCCCGCGGAGACCGGAAAATATCGAAAGTGATCGAGAGGGCGTATCAAAAGGGGGCTCTCTATGATTCGTGGACAGAACATTTTAAAAATGAAATCTGGATGCAGGCTTTTGAGGACTGTGGAATATCCATTGATTTTTACACCACGAGGGAGAGGACGCTGGATGAGATATTTCCCTGGGATTTTATCGATGCCGGTGTGACAAAAGAATTTTTAATGAGGGAGTGGCAGAATGCCATCAGTGAAAAAGTCACTCCCAATTGCCGCCAGCGTTGTTCCGGATGCGGCGCACGAGTTTTCAAAGGAGGGGTCTGCTTTGAAGATCAGAATCAAGTTTGCTAAAGAAGGCACCATGAAATTTATCGGACATCTTGATATGATGCGCTATTTTCAGAAGGTAATGCGCCGGGCTAATGTGGATATCCGTTACAGCGAAGGATTCAGTCCTCATCAGATCATGTCCTTTGCCGCTCCTTTGGGGGTCGGCATCACCAGTCGGGGCGAATACGTGGATATTGAGGTGCTTTCCACAGATTCCTCTGAGGAAATGCTGCGGCGAATCAATGCTGCCCTGACAGAAGGGGTGGAGGCATTAAGCTATAAAAAGCTCCCGGATTCTTCGGCAGCTGCTATGTCGCTTGTGGCAGCGGCTGATTATACCGTACGTTTCCGGGCGGGATACGAACCTTCGGATTGGGATGATTTTGCCTCCGGATGGGAAGAATTTCTGAAGAGGAAACAGATTCTTGTGATAAAGAAAACGAAAAAAGGAGAGCGGGAGACAGATATCCGGCCATGGATTTACAAGCTGGAAGTGGTATGTGACAAGAAAACCCACAGCGAAGGCAATGAATCGGGTGAGGAAGCTGACAGGAATATCCGGATGCGAATAGCAGCAGGAAGCGCTGCCAATTTAAAGCCGGAACTGGTCATGCAGGCTTATATGGAGAGCCGTGGTCAGAAATTAGGAGAATTTGCCCTTTTAATTCACCGGGATGAAGTCTATGCAAACCAGTCAGAGACCGAATTACCGAATTTCTGTCCTTTAGAGCAATTGGGAGAAGACATTGAATAAGCTGATTATTACCAGATGGAATAGCAGGATTCTGACAGCATTATTTTCCGGGAAAGAGATTCTGGAACTGGGGTTGGAAGAAGAAGCTTCTATCCTGGGGAATATCTATATAGGAAGAATTAACCGGATTGTAAAAAATCTGAACGCGGCATTTGTGGATTTTGGAGAGGGATTCACCGGATATTATAGTTTGGAGGATAATCCGATATCTTTGCCGGTATCACGGGCCTTGGCATTATCGGAGCCGGAAAAACCAGAACCGGAAAATTCGGATCTTTTTTCTTCCCGGAATCTGAAAGGCGGAGATGAAATCATTGTCCAGGTGGCAAAAGAAGCAATCCGGACAAAAGACCCGGTACTGACGGCTAATCTGAATTTTACCGGAAAATATGCAGTGCTGACCGCCGGGAAAAAATCGGTCAGCTTTTCTTCCAAAATCCACGATCGGACATGGAAGGATGAACTTCGTCCCAGGCTGGAAAAGCTGATCGGTGAAAAAACCGGCGTCATAGTCAGAACCAATGGATATCAGATGGATAAGGCGCTTTTGGATGAGGTGCAAATCTTGCTGGAAAGATATCAGGATATTTTGTCCTGTGCCGCCTATCGCACCTGCTGCAGTCTTCTTTATCAGGCTGAACCGGAGTATTTAAAAAGTCTGAAAAGCACTCATACCGGAACGTTGGAAGAAATTCTGACCGATCAGGCAGATGTTTATGACCGCATACAAAAATATCTGAATTTTTATCAGCCAGAGGATTCCGATAAGCTTCGGCTCTATCAGGATTCTCTCGTATCTCTGACAAATCTGTATTCTTTGAAAACGATTCTGGATCAGGCATGTCAGAAGAAGGTATGGTTAAAATCCGGAGGGTATCTGGTCATTGAACCAACAGAGGCCATGGTTGTTGTCGACGTAAACACCGGAAAATACTCCGGAAAAAAGAATCAAGCTGATACGATCCGCATGATTAATCTGGAGGCCGCAAAGGAAATCTGCCGGCAGCTTCGTTTAAGAAATTTGTCCGGGATCATTATGATTGATTTTATTGATATGAAAGAGGAAGAGGACAAAGCGTTTTTAATGGAGCAGCTGCGTGTTTTTGCGTCCGCTGATCCGGTGAAAACTACCGTTGTGGAGATGACACAGTTAAATTTGGTGGAACTGACACGAAAAAAAGGGAAAAAGCCTCTTTGGGAACAGTTGACGGAAATGTCGACAGACAGCAGAAAAACAGCAGTGGGCAAAAAAAGGAGCAAGTAATTTTAAGCAATTTTTGATTGACATTCCTTTTTTACCATGCTATGATATTTAAGTATGCCGCACAGCGAGGTTAAAAGTTACGGACAGATATCTGTTTTGTACACCGCAGCTGGCGAGTAATGATAATAGGAGGTGCCGTATGTACGCGATTATTGCAACAGGTGGCAAGCAGTACAAGGTAGCGGAAGGCGATATCATTAAGGTAGAAAAACTTGGTGTGGACGCCGGTGAAACTGTTACGTTCGACCAGGTTCTGGCTGTCAGCAACGGAGATTTATCCATCGGATGCCCGACCGTAGCGGGAGCAACCGTTTCCGGAACCGTTGTCAAGGAAGGCAAGGCAAAGAAGATTATTGTGTACAAGTATAAGAGAAAGAGTGGCTATCACAAGAAGAACGGTCACAGACAGCTTTATACTGAGATCAAGATTGACAAGATCAACGCATAATTATGATTAACGTAACTGTATTGGTCGATTCGGAGAACTGTTATTGCGGAATCCTGATGTCAGGGCATGCCGGACATGCCATTCAGCATCATGAAGGACAAGAGTTAGTCTGTTCAGCAGTGTCTGCTCTTACCTTGAACATGGCAAACAGTGTGGAACATTTTACGGATTCCACATTCGAAGCCGAGATGGAAGAGGAGAGCGGTACCTTTCATTTCCGCTTTTTGGAAAAAGCAGACGCCGGAGCGACACTTCTTATGAATTCTCTGATATTCGGTCTGACGGATATTGAGGAGGAATATGGAGAACCATATATCAAAATTCGCTATAAGGAGGTGTAAGTGATGTTTAAGATGAACCTTCAGTTATTTGCTCATAAAAAGGGTGTAGGTTCCACAAAGAACGGCAGAGATTCCGAGTCCAAGAGACTGGGTGCCAAGAGAGCAGACGGTCAGTTTGTACTGGCAGGCAATATTCTGTATCGTCAGCGGGGAACCAAGATCCATCCGGGGTTGAATGTAGGCCGCGGCGGTGATGACACGCTGTTTGCGAAGGCAGACGGTATCGTAAGATTTGAGAGGAAGGGCAGAGACCGAAAGCAGGTTTCCGTTTATCCGAGAACCATCAACGAATAAAGTGAGTTTCTGATTTGACTGACGGGCTTCATACTGATACCAGGTATGGAGCCTTTTTTACCATGCGGGGTCGTGCCGCTGAAAGGACAGGTGAGACAGATGTTTGCAGACAGGGCAAAGATATTTATCAAATCCGGCAAAGGAGGAGACGGCCATGTCAGTTTTCGCCGGGAACTGTACGTACCAGCAGGAGGTCCGGATGGCGGTGACGGAGGCCGGGGCGGCGATATTATTTTTGAAGTTGATCCGGGACTGAATACATTGACAGATTTTCGGCATATACGAAAATATGCCGCCAAAGATGGTTTTCCAGGCAGCAAAAAACGCTGTCATGGAGCCAATGCAGAAGACCTGGTGATCAAGGTGCCGGAAGGCACGGTGATTAAAGATTTTGAAACCGGTAAAGTTATTGCCGATATGTCCGGAAAAAATCGGAGAGAAGTCATTTTAAAAGGTGGCAAGGGCGGTCTTGGCAATATGAATTTTGCCACTTCTACCATGCAGGCGCCCAAATATGCGCAGCCTGGACAGCCAGGTCATGAATTGTGGGTGCAGCTGGAATTAAAGGTTATAGCTGATGTAGGACTTGTGGGGTTCCCAAATGTGGGGAAATCTACCTTGCTTTCCCGGGTGTCCAATGCCAGGCCAAAGATTGCCAATTACCATTTTACTACGCTTAATCCCCATCTTGGTGTAGTGGATTTAGACGGCGGAGCCGGATTTATCATGGCTGATATCCCCGGACTGATTGAGGGGGCCTCTCAGGGAGTAGGCCTGGGACATGATTTCTTACGCCATATTGAAAGAACACGTGTACTGATTCATGTGGTGGATGCAGCGGGGACCGAAGGGAGAGAGCCGATATCCGATATCCGCACCATTCATGCAGAACTTGAAAAATATAATCCGGATTTGCTAAAACGCCCAATCGTAATTGCCGCCAATAAGATGGATGCGGTCTACTCTGAAGATGAAGATCCGGCAGAATTGCTGCGCAAAGAATTTGAGCCGGAGGGTATTCCGGTCTATCCGATTTCTGCTGTCAGTGGACAAGGTATCCGAACTCTGCTGTATGCCGTATATGAACTATTAAAAACCGTGAATCAGGAACCTGTTATTTTTGAAAAAGAATTTGAAATCGAATACGCCGGTGACCGTAATCTTCCTTACACAGTCGAGTTAAACGAAGACGGTGAATATGTGGTAGAGGGCCCCCGCATTGAAAAAATGCTGGGTTATACAAATCTGGAATCCGAAAAGGGATTTCAATTTTTCCAAAATTTCCTCAAAGAAAATGGAATCCTGGAAGATCTGGAAGCAGCCGGAATACAGGAAGGCGATACCGTGCGAATGTATGGACTGGTTTTTGATTATTATAAGTAGAGGAGGAGAACATGACAAGTAAGCAGAGATCGTACCTAAAGGGAATCGCCATGACTACCGAACCGATTCTGCAGATTGGAAAATCAAGCCTGACCCCGGAGTTGACGTCTGCTGTAGAAGAAGCACTGGAAGCACGCGAACTAATTAAAATCCATGTGTTGAAGAATTGTCTCGATAGCGGCAATTCCATAGCAGAAACATTGGCAGAACGCACCCACGCGGAGGTTGTTCAGGTGATTGGCAAAAAAATCGTACTTTACAGACAGGCAAAAGACGAAAAGAAACGTAAAATTGTGTTGCCAGTCAAATAATTCCATGGGAGGTGCCAAAGATCATGGCTGAGATCGGAATTATGGGCGGAACTTTTGATCCGATTCATAACGGCCATCTGATGTTGGGCAGGCAGGCCCTTTTGGAATATCAGCTGGATGAGGTCTGGTTTATGCCTTCCGGAACACCGCCACACAAAAAGGATCATGCGGTAACTGCAGTAGAAGACCGGTTGGCAATGGTCCGGTTAGCGATTGAAACATACCAAGGGTTTCTTTGTTCAGATTTTGAGATCATGCGGCAGGGAAACACTTATACGGCAGAAACGCTGAAATTGCTCCACAAAATATATCCGAAACATCAGTTTTATTTTATTATCGGGGCGGACTCTCTTTATCAGCTGGAAAAATGGTATCATCCCCATGAGGTTATGACACAGGCTGTTTTGCTTGTGGCTGACCGGGAGTATGAACAGGCTCATTGTCCGATAGAAGAGCAGATTGCCTGTCTCAAAAAGCGCTATGGCGCAGATATCCGCCTTTTGCATTGTAATGAGATGGATGTTTCCTCTGCGGAACTACGCAGAATGGAATCCCAGGGAAAAAAGCTGACTCAATATGTCCCAAAATGTGTAGAAAAATACATTAAGGAACACAGACTTTATCAAAAAGGAAAGGGTAATCAGGTGTAAGACAATGATTGCAGCAAACGAACAGGTCTTTACCTATCGGAAACAGCTAAAGTCAAAACTGGACCCCATGCGTTACGAGCACTCTCTGAGCGTATCCTACACATGTATGGCGCTGGCCATGCGCTACCAATATGATATCCGTCGGGCTGAACTTGCCGGATTGCTGCATGATTGTGCAAAGCGTTATGGGGACAACGAACTGATCGTCAAATGCCAGAAACACGGCATCAAACTGACCGAGGGTGCAAAAAAGGCGCCTGCCGTGATCCATGCCACGTATGGCGCCTGGATGGCAGAACATAAATTCGGAGTTCAAGATGCAGAGATTCTCTCAGCCATTCGGTGTCATACCACAGGCAAGCCGGATATGAATACGCTGGATAAAATTCTCTACATTGCAGATTATATCGAACCGCGAAGGAATAAAGCGTCCAATTTGGAACAGATGCGTTATCTGGCATTTCAGGATCTGGATCAGACCATGTATGAAATTCTGGATGGGACATTAGTTTTTCTGAAAAGGAAAAATATAGATATTGATCCTATGACACAACGGGCGTACGAATATTTCAAAGAAATTATCGAAAAATCCCCCAAAAAGACTGACGGTTCTGTTGTCTGAGTTATAAAAAGAAAGGAGTGTTGCGAATGGAACGTGAAAAAGAAATGGTCAAGTTAGCCATCAAGGCATTGGAAGATAAAAAAGGAGAAGATATCCGTATCATCGACATTCGGGAAGTATCCGTTCTGGCAGACTACTTTATCATTGCCAGCGGCTCCAATGCCAATCAAGTCCAGGCCATGACAGACAATGTAGAAGAGGTATTGGGGAAAGCGGGATATGAGCCGAGACAGATTGAAGGTTACCGGAGTGCAAACTGGATTCTGATGGACTATGGCGATATCATTGTCCATGTATTTTGCCGGGAAGACCGATTATTCTACGATCTGGAAAGAATCTGGAGAGACGGCAAGATGGTTGCGACGGAAGAATTTCAATCATAGTGTTTTCCAGAGGCTTTGATTTCCTTTAGATGTCCGCACAGGTAGATATAATTATTTTATGTCTACCTGTACGGACATTTTGCCATTTTATGACTCTATTCCACGGTGACTGATTTTGCCAAATTCCGCGGCTGGTCAACATCCAGATGTTTGCCAAGAGAGGTGTAGTAGGCAATCAGCTGCAATGCAGCTGCAATCGGAAATACAGTAAAGTGATCTGCCACATCAGGAATCCGTATCTGAAGATCTGCCAGATTCTCATCCACCACGGCATTTTCCTTCACCAGTAAGATAATATATGCTCCCCGTGCCTTTACCTCACGAATATTGGATATGGTTTTTGAATAAACATGCTGCTGGGTAGCAATCGCTATTACCGGAACCTGATCGGAAATCAAAGCAATCGTACCATGTTTTAATTCGCCTGCCGCATAAGCTTCGGAATGAATATAGGAAATTTCCTTCAGTTTCAAAGCGCCCTCCAGGGAAAAGGCATAATCTAGTCCGCGGCCGATAAAAAATACATCCGGACTCTGAATAATATGGGATGCCACATCACGGATATGCTCCTTTTGTGCAATCACATTTTCCATGGCAGGAATCACGTCCAAGAGTTCACCCAGGAAATTGGCCGCCTGCTCTTTTGTATATTTTTTGCGAACCAAGGCCATACGGCAGCTGACCATATACAGGGCGGCTAGCTGTACAGAATATGCCTTTGTGCTGGCAACAGCAATCTCAGGACCAGCATGGGTGTACAACACATAATCACTTTCACGGGCAATGGTAGAACCTTTGACGTTGACCACAGCCAAGGTCGTGGACCCGCATTTCTGAGCCAGACGTAACGCAGCCAGGGTATCTATGGTTTCTCCTGATTGTGAAATAATAATTACCAGGGACTTTTCGTCGATCAATGGTTCTTCGTAGCGGAATTCTGATGCAATGGACACTGTAATGGGAATTCTCAGAACCGGCTGCATAATGGCACGGGCAACCATACCGGCATACATAGCAGTACCGCAGGCAATAATCTGCACCTGGTCACAATTTTCAAAAATATGATCCGGAATCCCATCATCTGAAAAGCAGGGCAGTCCCTTGCTGACACGCGGCAGGATCGTATTGCGCATGGCTTCCGGCTGTTCATGAATCTCCTTCAGCATAAAATGCGGAAAGCCGTTTTTCATAGCAGCATCCATGTTCCAGTTGACAGTCATTATCTCCGGATAATCTTTGCTGAAGGTATCATCCAAATTATATACGTGAACTTTATATGGGGTCAGTTTTACAATATGCTGCTCCGGGACCACAAAATACTGGCGCGTATAGGGTATCAGCGCCGTCAGATCGGAGGCAAGCATGGAACCGGATGGGGTAGACGCCGCTACCAGCGGACTGATATTGCGGATAGCATAGATAACCCCTGGCTGATCCTCAAACATAATACAGAAACTGTAGGAACCTTCCAACAGTCCGATCAGGCTGCGGATAGCCTCCAAGGGGTCCCCGGTATACAACTCATTCAGGGTCTGTGCCGCAACTTCACTGTCTGTCTGAGAGATCAGGCGATCCTGCAAGTGAAAACGATCTGTCAGCGCATGATAGTTTTCAATGATGCCATTGTGGATCAAAACCACTTTTCCGGCACGGTGGGGATGTGCATTTACATCTGTAACACCGCCATGAGTCGCCCATCTGGTATGTCCGATCCCGCTGTGAGCAGATCCGGAAATCATTTTTTTACAATATTCTTCAAGATTTTTTACTTTTCCTGTCTTCTTTGCCAGACAGATCTTTGAATCCTCCATGCAAAGAGCGATCCCTGCGCTGTCATATCCACGGTATTCCAGAGCGGATAACCCTTCCAATAATATTTTAGGCGCTTCCAAGGGACCTGTGTATCCAATAATTCCACACATAAACATTTTCTCCTTTAAAAAATTGCATTTATTATAACTTATGTTACACCATTCGTCAATTCCTGCTTTTTTCTCCATTTCTTAAAGATTTTTTAAAACTTGTCACTATTTTTCCCTGACGATTTATGCTATAGTATACTACGTATGTAAAAATTGATTAATTGATTTTGGGGAAAGCGATAAAACAAGGTAAATAGATGAAAAAACAATGGATTTCAGCCATTTTGATGGTTATAATTGGCGGAGGGATTTTTATGGCGGCGGATCACTATCCATTAGTGAAGCTTAATTTGGCCATATCGAAAACCGAAGCTTTTGCAGAAATTCCAGCGCCACAATCCCTGTATTCGGAAGCAGAGAGCATTCCAATCACCCAGGAAGAGAAGATTGACGATATTTTCCAGCCAATCCCGGAAGAACTGAATCTGGCGCATTTTTTTCCGGAAGGAGAAGATCAAAGCGACATTTCCAAAAGCTATGCTCAAAAGGCATTTACAGCATTAATGACACACGATGCCCAATGGAGCGATAGCATTTATAATCATGCAGATATGACACCAGAACAGTTTGCTTCCCGTACAGGGCAGCCGAAAAGTAAGGTAATCGGAACTTACAACCCGAAAGACAGTCTGCATGATCCGGATAATCCGGATAGCTGGATCATTCATTCATTCCGAAATATTCGCACAAATGCAACAAATGGGGATGGACAACCAATCAGTGTTTACTCTAATGTAATCGAAATTATGTCAGCTGCGAATGTCTATTGCTACTACAAGGATGCCGGGAACTATGATTTATTTCTGTCCTATGCGATGGCACTTTGGAAAAAATCCCATTCCTATTCGCTTAGTATGAGTGACGTATATTACTGTGAAGGCTGCTTGAGTGAGGAAGATGAAAAGGCCCGACTGGAGCAGGAAGCTGCAGCTTCTTATAAAGATATCCCTGATATGGTGCAAACATTTTCTGAAGGTGAAAGTACAGCTGGGGAATCTGTTTCAGAAACGTCGGCTTCGGAAGTATCTATTTTGGAAACATCGGCTTCCGAAATATCTGGTCCAGAAACGTCGGCTTCAAAAACGTTGGCTTCCGAAGTATCTGATTCGGAAACGTCGGCTTCAGACGCATCTGTTTCAGAAAGGCCGGCCTCAGAAACAGCAGTTCCAGACGCATCTGTTCCAGAAATGCCGGCTTCAGAAGCAGCGGTTCCAAAAGCATCTGTTTCGGGAATGTCTGTCCCGGAAGCGTCAGCTTCAGAAACAGCAGTTCCAGACGCTGAGGCTAATGAAGATTCTTCCCACATTTCTTCCGACATATCTGAGATTCAGAACAGATCAAACACAATAGAAGCCGGGGATGAGGGAAACAGTCCATTCACTGAACTTTCTGATATTTCGTCAGAAGGTAGTGATTTCACAGCTGCTAAGACAATAAAAGAAGCAACCCCTGCAAATTCTGGTGATTTTGATACAGTATCCAAGCAGGAGAGTATGGACAGGGAAGACGTCAAATGTCCAGGACATATCGATCTGGTTGTCCAAATAAAAATTTTAGGAATAAAAGAAAAAAATGGTCTTTTCCGGGCAGATCCCACGGGAAACCTGTCTGATAACTTTGAGGAAAACGGATGGCAGGGCTGGACTCCCGAGGCTGTAGATTCTGTCAAAATATTAGCCAGTCAGGATTGGTATCAAAAATATGGCCTTACCGTATCCTCCATTTCCATGCGGAACCCTTTGAGTAATTCGGAAATTGACGAGTATATCAATCGCCTTCCGGCAGATCTCTCTCAAACACGCAGGGAAATCATCCGATTTGCACTTTCTTCTGTGGGAAGGGTACCTTATTATTGGGGCGGGAAAGCGTCTGCACCTGATTATTCCGGAAATAGCTTCGGAACTCCGATTACTCCGGATGAAAAAGGCAGAATTCTCAAAGGATTAGACTGTTCTGGCTGGATCAATTGGGTATATTGGAGTGTAACTGGTAACCGTCTTCCTCATGAAAGCACATCCGGACTTGCTTTGTGCGGGACTGCCGTCAGCCGGGATAATCTGCAGCCAGGTGATATTATTCTCCGTACCGGAGATGACGCACATGTCATTATGTTTTTAGAATGGACAGAAGATGGCCAAATACGCTGCATTCATGAAAGCAGCGCCAATATCAATAACGTTACCGTGGCAATTCGTGAGGCCAACTGGCCATATTACAGAAAGTTGATTGAATAAGAAAGGATTTCTGTTATGAAATACAATACAAGACATTATGAAGACGAAATTGATCGAATGCGTGCAAGAAAACAACGCAGGCATCAACAGGCACCGCCAAAAAAACACAACGATTTCGATGATTTTGAATTTATTGAAGATCTGGACTCTTTAAATTCCCGTCGGAACCATTCGGCAAAAACGGCATCAGCAAAAAGGCATAAAAGACATAAAAAGAAAAAATGGATTTTCTGGATATGCCTTCTGATTTTATTACTGCCTGCATTTATTTTCTGGAAGCGTTCACAAAATAATGGCTATTGGACTGTTGCCATATATGGAGTTGATTCCCGTGACGGCAATTTGGGAAAAGGCGCCCTGGCAGATGTTCAAATTCTTTGCAGTATTAACCGAAAAACTGGTGAGATTCGTCTGGCTTCCGTGTTTCGTGACACCTATCTGAAGATTGATCCGGATGGAAATTACCACAAAATCAACGAAGCTTATTTTCGCGGCGGCAGAGAACAGGCAGGAGAGGCCCTAAAGGAAAATCTGGATCTTCACATTGAGGATTATGCAACTTTTAACTGGAAGGCCGTTGCCGATGCCATCAATGTTTTAGGCGGGATTGACTTGGAAATTACAGATCAGGAGTTTGCTTACATCAATTCATTTATCACAGAAACTGTCAATTCTACCGGTGTTGGTTCCGTCCATCTGGAGCATAGCGGAATGAACCATCTGGATGGTGTACAGGCCGTCGCCTACGCCCGGCTTCGTTTAATGGATACAGATTTTAACCGAACCGAACGACAGCGCAAAGTAATGGGACTGGCCATGGAAAAAGCAAAGAATGCCGATTTCAATACTTTACGGGTATTAGTCGGAACTGTATTTCCACAAATTTCTACCAGCATTGGCGTTGATGATTTAATGGTAATGGCAAAAGATGTAAAAAAATATTATATCGGGCAAACTACAGGGTTTCCATTTTCCCATACAGAAGTGAAAATCGAGAAAAGAGATTGTGTGATTCCCACAACATTGGAAAGCAATGTTATTCAGCTGCACGAATTCCTATACGATGATACACAATTTGTTCCATCCGGAGTAGTGAAGAATATCAGCGCACACATTGCAAAAGCAAGTGGACTTGACACGCCTGGAAAAGACATTGAATCCGGCAAAAATGTAGGAGCCGAAGGGAACACTAACAACCAACAAAACAATCTGGACGTACCAGCGCCAGCAGAACCTGCAATTCCCGAGCCGGCAGCGCCGGAGGAATCTTCAAATGAGGAAACAGCTACAGAAACAGGCGAAACGGAAACAGACATTCCCAGTGAAATTCCTACTGAAGAGTCACAGGATACAGCTGTAGAACCTACAACCATCCATGAGGAAGAATCTTCCCCAGCAGCTGCAGAAACGCCAGGCATTCCTTCTCAAGGGCCGGTGACAGGACCTGGCGGCTCAGATATAACTCCTGACGATGGGGAATATGGACCAGCCAATAATTCCGGACCCGGAAACATTGACCATCAACCAAATGCAACATTAGAAGCGCCAGGCCATGGTAATGGACCAGTAAATGGTCCTGGAGCATAAAATTGTTGAAGAGGCATTCCAACTATTCG
>CAMSTY010000005.1 GCA_947063875.1 uncultured bacterium | reverse complement strand
AAGACGACGCCCTCTCACGGCGTAAACCCGGGTTCGATTCCCGGTGAGGTCATAAAATGCTTTGGACATTGTCCAAAGCATTTTTATACATTTTCTTTACAGCTGCTTCCGTAGCGCAGTTGGTAGCGCAACGCATTCGTAATGCGTGGGTCGCCGGTTCGAGTCCGGCCGGGAGCTTTTGAAAATTGTGTAGCAACATGGAAACAATATTTGCAAAAGCCGAAAAACCTTGATTTTTTGCGGCTTCCCGGATACAATGCTCCAAAAGTTAGCGAGGCAGATGAAAATGTAACCTTTAAAACCTGAAAATTTAACATGATATGAAAAAGGCCCCAAAAGCCACGTGAATTTCCGATTTATTGGAGAACACAAGGCATGTTGGGGTTTTTTTGCGTGTTTTTGAACAAACCGTAAGATGCCGTATAAAACCGTCTGAAACTACTTAACTTGAGTATTACCCAAATTATAAAAATAAAGGATAAAAGGTGACTTTTTAGGCCATTTTTGATAATATTTTAGCTGGTTTGATGAAGTAGCTTGTGTCTTTGTGATTTGCTTAACGTCAATTTAAAAGAGGCAGTAAACTGTGGGTTGCAGTATCACATATCTGCTGCGGATGGCAGTTCGCATAATAAAACGCTCCAAAACAATAGAATGGAGGAATAAACATATGTGGAAAAAAATGACGGCAGCGGGATTGGCTGCACTGCTGTTCTGCCAGTTGACAGCCTGTGGAGCATCGTCAACTGATGACGCTGGAACAACGAAAGATACACAAGCAGGAGTGGAGTCAGAAACGCAGACAGAAGGCATTGTGCAGGATGAAACGGATCTTTCCGGAAGTATCGTTACAAATTTAGAAAAGATAGATATGTCAAAATGGATGTATCAATCAGACGATCATGTCTATTATCAAATGGGCATATTGTATTGTGAAGACCCGGCGGACGCGACTTATGAAAATTTGGCAATATTTGTGCCGGGCAACTATTTTTCGGGAACAGACAACGGTGACGGAACCTATACTTGCGAGATAGATTTAGATGCAATCGTGAATGGCTATACGGCTGAAACGGCGCCGATTGTCATGCCGATTGAAACACCGGGGTATTCGGCGCAGGCAGCATTAACAGCCTATACGAGTCTGACAGAGTACATGGAGTCCGGTATCGTATATGTCCATGCAGGGTGCCGTGGAAGAGACGCAGGTGCGCCTGCCGGTGTTACGGATATCAAGGCTGCGATCCGCTATCTGCGGTATGTAGATGATATTATTCCCGGAGATACGGAGAGGCTGTTTGTATTTGGCATGAGCGGCGGCGGCGCGCAGTCTGCTCTTGTCGGCGCAACCGGCGACAGCGTACTTTATGATCCTTATCTGGAACAAATCGGTGCGGTACAAGGTGTCAGCGACGCTGTTTACGGTTCGATGGCCTGGTGTCCGATCACCAACCTGGACAGTGCGGATGAAGCTTATGAGTGGATGATGGGCGTAACAAGAAGCGGACTTTCCGATGAGGAACAGGCGATTTCTGATGCGATGGCTGCTTCTTTTGCTGATTATGTCAATCAGGCGAGAATAAAAGACGAAAACGGAAACGTTATGACTCTTGAAGAATCAGAAGATGGCATCTATCAGGCAGGCAGCTATTATGATTACATGGTTGGCGTCATTGAAGAGTCTTTGAATAATTTCCTTTTGGATACAAAATTCCCATATGATTCATCTGCCTCCAGAGGAAATGACGGAGGTCCCGGCGAAATGGGCAGAATTGGCGGACCCGGAAGAAACGGTGATTTTGCAGGACCAGATGGAGACGGCGATTTCGGCGGACTTGGCAGACCAGAAGGCATGAAAGACGGCGGTAAAGAATCTCGGAGAATGGATGGAGAGGTTCCTTATGGATATCAGGATGATATATTCCGTACAGAAAGTGCAAATGGCATTACGGTTTCCGGAATCTATGAAACGGTCATCGACTATATGGATGCACTCAACGCAAACGGCACCTGGGTTGTCTATGATGAAAAGACCAATACAGCCACAATTACAAGCATCAGCGATTTTGTGAAAGCCTTTAAATGCGTGTCAAAGAATCTTGGGGCATTTGACCAGCTTGATGCAGGGCAGGGAGAAAATGAACTCATGAAGTAATTCCACACCCTGCGCCATCCGGCAACGGTCATTGCTGCCGTGACGAATACTCATGAGTTTGCAGAGGCCGGACAGACTGCCATGGCAAAGGGGCAGGATGAGGCGGCCCCGGGAGAGGTGAGGGAATCCTGGGGCGGGGCAGGGACGGCAGCCAGATTGCTGTCCACGGGGCAAATTGGAAGCAAGGAATCGAAAGTAAGTTCGATAAACTGCTTGCTTTTTGCCCCTCTTTTTGTGTATAATGGGAACATGCGTCTTCCGGGGATAGCGGAAGGCAATCAGATAAGGAGGTGTACCATGGCTAAGACGCAGTACAATGCGGACAGCATTACGGTTCTGGAAGGACTGGAGGCAGTCCGGAAGCGGCCAGGTATGTACATAGGAGGAGTCGGAACCAAAGGCCTGAATCATCTGATTTATGAGATCGTAGATAATGCGGTGGACGAACATCTGGCAGGATATTGTGACAGCGTTCAGGTTATTCTGGAGGCAGACGGCTCCTGTACGGTAAAGGACAGCGGCCGCGGCATTCCGGTAGAGATGCACAAGAAGGGGGTCTCGGCGGCAAGGATTGTGTTTTCCACCCTGCATGCCGGCGGCAAATTTGACAATGAAGCTTATAAGACCAGCGGGGGGCTGCACGGAGTCGGTTCTTCGGTGGTGAATGCCCTGTCGGCTCACATGGATATCCGGATTTACCGGGGAGGCCAGATTCACCACGACGCGTATGAGAGAGGGCTGCCGGTGGTGGAACTTAAAAACGGACTTCTGCCGGTTTTAGGGAAGACGAAGCAGACGGGGACGGAGATTAATTTTCTGCCGGACGGGGAGATCTTTGAGCGGACCCGTTTTAAGGCAGACTGGCTGAAAAGCCGTCTGCATGAGACGGCATATCTGAATCCCGGACTGACCATCTCTTATGAGAACCGGCGGCAGGGGGAGGAGGAGACGGTCCTGTTTCACGAGCCGGAGGGACTTGTGGCTTATGTCAGGGAGATCAACAGCGGCAAGAATGCCATCCATGACCCCATCTATGTGAAGGATAAGCAGGAAGGGATTGAGGTGGAGCTTGCCATTCAGTTTGTGGATACCTTTGAGGAGAATATCCTGGGATTCTGCAACAATATATTTACGCAGGAGGGCGGGACTCATCTGGTGGGATTCAAGACCCGCTTTACCCAGATGATCAATTCCTATGCCCGGGAACTGGGGATATTAAAGGAAAAGGAGCCGAATTTTACCGGAGCGGATACCAGGAACGGGATGACGGCGATCGTGGCGGTGAAACATCCGGACCCGATTTTTGAAGGGCAGACGAAGACGAAGCTGGCCAGCGCGGATGCGACCAAAGCAGTGTTTGCCGTCAGCGGGGACCTTTTGCAGCATTATTTTGACCGCAATGTGGAGGTACTGAAGGGGATTATCGCCTGTGCGGAGAAGTCGGCGAAGATCCGCAAGGCGGAGGAGAAAGCCCGCACCAATATGCTGACCAAATCGAAATTTTCCTTTGACAGCAACGGCAAGCTGGCCAACTGTGAGAGCCGGGATGCGGAGAAATGTGAGATTTTTATCGTAGAGGGAGACTCTGCCGGCGGGTCGGCCAAGACGGCCCGCAACCGGATGTATCAGGCGATCCTGCCGATTCGTGGCAAGATCCTTAACGTCGAGAAGGCATCCATGGATAAGGTGCTTGCCAACGCGGAAATTAAGACGATGATCAACGCCTTCGGATGCGGGTTTTCCGAGGGATATGGGAATGATTTTGACCTGGCAAAGCTGCGGTATCACAAGATTATCCTGATGACGGATGCAGATGTGGACGGAAGCCATATCGACACGCTGCTGCTGACGTTTCTGTATCGGTTTATGCCGGATCTGATCTATAACGGACATGTATTTATTGCCATGCCGCCGCTTTATAAGGTGATTCCCAGCCGGGGGCAGGAGCAGTATTTATATGATGACAAGGAACTGGAGCGGTACCGCAAAAGCCATAAGGGAGAGTTCCGGCTGCAGCGGTATAAGGGACTTGGCGAGATGGACCCGGAACAGCTTTGGGAGACTACGCTTGACCCGGAACGGCGGGTATTGAAGCGTGTGGAGATCGAGGATGCGCGTCTGGCGTCAGAGGTGACGGAGATGCTGATGGGCAGCGAGGTTTCGCCGCGCAGGAAGTTTATCCATGACCATGCGGATGAGGCTGAGATTGATGCGTAGGGTTGCGCCGATCATGCAGGCCGTGCACGGAAGCAAAAGTAAAGAAAAATGATATCAAGGGCAGGGATGAAAATATATGGCAGAGAAAATTTTGACAACGGAATTTTCGGAGGAGATGCAGCGCAGCTATCTGAACTATTCCATGAGCGTGATCACGGCACGGGCGATTCCGGATGCCAGAGACGGGTTAAAGCCGGTGCAGCGGAGAGTGCTCTATGATATGAGCGAACTGCGGCTGGGACATGACAAGCCGCATCGGAAGTCTGCCCGTATCGTGGGCGATACCATGGGTAAATATCATCCTCACGGGGACAGTTCCATCTATGAGACCCTGGTGGTCCTCTCCCAGGATTTCAAGAAGGGCATGGCGCTGGTAGACGGCCATGGCAACTTCGGCTCGATTGAGGGCGATGGTGCGGCCGCCATGCGTTATACGGAAGCACGGCTGAAAAAGTTCGCGGAAGAGGTTTATTTAAAGGATCTGGACAAGACGGTGAACTTTGTCTCCAACTACGACGAGTCGGAAAAGGAGCCGGAGGTACTGCCGGTGCGGGTGCCGAATCTTTTGATCAACGGGTCGGAAGGGATTGCCGTAGGTATGAGCACCAGCATTCCGCCGCACAATCTGGGAGAGGTTGTGGATTTGGTGCGGGCCTATATTGACAATCCGCAGATGACGACACAGGAGATGATGGAGTATCTTCCGGGGCCGGATTTTCCTACCGGAGGGATCATTGCCAACAAAAGCGGATTGGCGGAGATCTATGAGACCGGCGTGGGAAAGATCAAGCTGCGGGGGAAGCTGGAGGTGGAACTGGGCCGCCGGCGCAGTGACAAGGACAAACTGATTATCAGTGAGATCCCGTATACGATGATCGGCGCCGGGATCAATAAGTTTTTGGTGGATGTGGCGGAACTGGTGGAGAGCCGGAAGCTGACGGATGTGGTGGATATCTCCAATCAGTCGAGCAAGGAAGGAATCCGCATTGTGCTGGAACTTCGGCGGGATGCGGATGTGGAGAAGATTAAGAACATCTTATATAAGAAGACCAAGCTGGAGGATACTTTCGGAGTCAATATGCTGGCGATTGTCAGAGGGCGGCCGGAGACACTGAGCCTGCGGGGGATTCTAAAGAATTATCTGGAGTTCCAGTATGAGAACACTACAAAGAAATATCAGACCCTGCTGGATAAGGAACTGGAGAAAAAGGAGATCCGGGAAGGCCTGATCAAGGCCTGCGATGTGATCGACCTGATTATTGCCATTTTGCGGGGAGCGCAGAATCTGAAGGATGCCAAGGCATGCCTGATGAATGGAGATGTCTCCCGCATCCGTTTTCGCAACCCTGGATTTGAGGAGGAGGCCAGACAGCTGCGGTTTACGGAAAAACAGGCGGCGGCGATCCTGGAGATGCGTCTGTACAAACTGATCGGCCTGGAGATCCTTGCGCTTCAGAAAGAGTACAAGGAGTGCCTGAAGCGGATTGACGAATACCAGAAGATTTTAAAGAACCGTGAGAGCATGAACCGGGTGATTCAGGAAGACCTGGAAAACATCAAAAAGGAGTTTGCCCTTCCCAGACGGACACAGCTTGAGGACGGAAAGGAGGCCGTCTATGAGGAGGCGCCGATGGAAGTCCAGGAGGTAGTGTTTGTCATGGACAAATTCGGGTACTGCAAGGTTCTGGATAAAAATGTTTATGAGCGGAACAAGGAGACTGTGGACGGAGAATTCAAGCATGTGATTTCCTGCATGAATACGGATAAGCTGTGCGTATTTACGGATAAGGGGAACCTGCATCAGGTAAAGCTTATGGATATTCCTTCCGGCAAGTTGCGGGATAAGGGCACGCCTTTGGATAATGTGAGCAAATTTGACGGAGGAAAAGAAAATATAGTCTGGATGAGCAGCCAGGAGGCGATGGCCGGACAGCGGTTATTGTTTGCCACGAAGCTGGCTTTGGTGAAGCTGGTGCCGGCGGAAGAGTTTGTCACCAACAACCGCACAGTGGCTTCCACGAAGCTTCAGGAAGGGGATGAACTGGTGATGGTGCGTCCGGCGGGAGATGAGACGGAAGTAGTATTGCAGACCAGCGACGGTATATTCCTGCGTTTTGCGATGGAAGAGATTCCGGAGATGAAGAAGAATTCCCGCGGGGTGCGGGGAATGAAGCTGGCGGAGAATGAATATCTGGAACAGGTCTGTTTTCCGGGAGAACAGCCGGTGATCCTTTACAAAAAGAAAGAAGTGCACTTAAACCGGTTGAAGATGGGCAGACGCGACGGAAAAGGGAGCAAGGTGCGCGCCTGAAAAAACGATTTTTGATAAAAGCCCGCAGTACACGGACAAATGTATTTTTCCTGCGAATAAGTATTGATTTTTTTGTTGATTTGAGATAGGATAAGGAAGTTATCAGTTTCAGAATATACGATGAGGAGAGAGACATTATGGAGAAGAAGCTGCGGGCGGGCGTGCTGGGCGCTACCGGGATGGTAGGCCAGAGATTTATCACGCTTTTGGAGAATCATCCCTGGTTTGAAGTGACAGCGGTGGCTGCCAGTCCTCGTTCAGCCGGGAAGACCTATGAGGAAGCGGTGGAAGGCCGCTGGAAGATGGAGACTCCCATGCCGGAGGCGGTCAGGAAGCTGGTGGTGATGAACGTCAATGAGGTGGAAGCAGTTTCTGCCGGGGTGGATATGGTATTCAGCGCTGTGGACATGAGTAAGGATGAGATCCGCGCGATTGAAGAGGCTTATGCGAAGGCAGAGGTTCCTGTAGTATCCAACAACAGCGCCCACCGCTGGACGCCGGATGTGCCGATGGTTATTCCGGAGATCAATCCGGAGCATTTTGAAGTGATTGGATTTCAGAAAAAGAGGCTGGGCACAAAGAGAGGTTTTATCGCTGTGAAGCCGAATTGTTCCATCCAGAGTTATGCGCCGGTGCTGACGGCCTGGAAAGAGTTTGAGCCGTATGAGGTAGTGGCTACCACTTATCAGGCGATTTCCGGGGCAGGAAAGACCTTTCAGGACTGGCCGGAGATGGTCGGGAATGTGATTCCCTATATCGGCGGCGAGGAGGAAAAGAGCGAGCAGGAGCCGCTGCGCCTGTGGGGAAAGATTGAGGACGGAGCAATCGTTAAGGCCCAGGAGCCGGTGATTACCTGCCAGTGTATCCGTATACCGGTTTTAAACGGACATACGGCCGCGGTATTTGTAAAGTTCCGTAAGCAGCCCACAAAGGAACAGCTGATTGAGCGGATGGTGAATTTTAAGGGTTTGCCGCAGGAACTGGCGCTTCCCAGTGCGCCGAAGCAGTTTATTCAGTATCTGGAGGAGGATAACCGGCCGCAGATTACGCAGGATGTGGACTTCGAGCGTGGAATGGGGATTTCCGTGGGCCGTTTGCGGGAAGACACCGTATACGACTACAAATTCGTAGGCCTGTCTCACAATACGTTGCGGGGAGCGGCGGGCGGAGCAGTGCTTTGCGCGGAATTGTTAAAGGCACAGGGATATATTCAGGCAAAATAAGAACCCGCCGGGTGACTCTTAAAAGTCACCTGGCGGATTTTATTTTGCCTGGCCGGATGTTTCTACCAGTGATTTTTGCATCCAGTGCCCGGTCCGGTACCAGCAGAAGGAAATCAGATAATTGACGCCCCATCCCAGCGGCACGGCGTACCAGATCATCTGAATACCGAAGACAGGAGAAAAGATCCTTGCCACGGCCACACGTATGCTTAAATTTAGCAGATTGGCGATCATATAGACCACGACATCCCCGGAGCCTCTCAGCACGCCGTCTGTGGTGGCCTTAAAGCCGATCAGGCAGAAAAACCAGCCGATGAAGCGCAGGTAGGCGGCGCCGGTCTGGTAGGCGACAATCGAGGTGCTGGTATCCATAAAAGCGGACAGGATCGGCCGGTAGAAAAACTGGCAGACCGCACACAGCAGGAGGGCGAAGACGGCAATGATAGCATATGAGATCCGGTACCCTTGCCGCACCCTCTGGGGCTGCCCGGCGCCCAGGTTTTGTGCGGTGAAAGTGGACACGGCGTTACCAGTAGCGATCATAGGTACGATGGCAATGGATTCCAGACGCATGCCGGCGGTATAGCCAGCCAGGGCAGGAGTGCCGAACCAGTTGACGGAAGACTGGGTCAGCAGCATGCCGATGCTGACAATAGACTGCTGTATGATCGATGGTATGGCAATCATGATGCCGCGAAAAAGCATGGACATCTCAAACAGGGATGGCTTTTCCTGCGTGGGGTAGCTGCGGAGCAGAAACATCAGGATCAGGAATGAGACCATGGCGGAAACGCCCTGAGCGATAACCGTGGCGATGGCCACTCCGTCCACTCCCATGCCGAACCGAATCACCATCAGAAGGTCCAGGTAGATATTCAGCACGGAGGAGAAGAACAAAAGGACCAAGGGAATCCAGGATTTGCCAAGGGCATTAAAATTCGCGGCCAGCACATTGTACATGAACATAAACGGAAGCCCTAAAAAGTAAATCTGCAGGTATAATACGGCATCCTCATATACGATTTCCGGGGTGCCGAGGGCGGACATAATCTGCGGGTTACAGGATAAGCCGAAGAGGGCCAGCCGAGTGCTGAGTACGGCAAAAGCGATCAGGAAAGTGCAGATGGAAGTCTTCATTTCCCGATATTTTCCAGCGCCCAGATATTGGCTGGTCAGCACGGAGGCCCCGATTCCGCCGCCGATGGCAATCATGATGAAAACATTGGTAAAAGAGTAGGAGGCGCCGACTGCCGCCAGGGCATTCTGCCCGACACAGCGTCCGACGATCACGGAATCTGCCATATTATAAAATTGCTGAAACAGATTGCCCAGGATCATGGGGAGGGCAAAAAAGAACAGGGAACGTCCGGGGGCGCCTTTTATCAGTTTTTGTTTGCTGTTTGTCATATGCGTTTCCTTTTGCTGTATTTTAAAAGTCAAAAGTCAGTACTACTTTGCGGACAGATGGATCATGGCTGTCGATGAGATCAAAAGCTTCCTGGGCCTTTGTCAGGGGGAAAGTATGAGAAACGCTGCCGTTTAAGTCCAGTTTTCCGTCACGGACCAGTTCGATTGCGGCGCCAAACATCTGATTCTGCAGACGGGAACCGCGCACGTCAAGTTCCTTTGCGGTAATCAGAAACGGACTGATCTGCGCGGTGGTGGCGGCGAGTCCCATGACCATCACGCGTCCGGCATTGCCGGTTGCCCTCAAAAGCGAGAGCAGGGAATCCCCTGCGTTGGCGGCATCGATGGATACGGTGGCACCGTGTCCGCCGGTGTATTGCCTGACCTTTTCTTCGAGATTTTCTTTGCGGACATTGATGGTGTGACGCGCCCCGTTTCGGCGGGCGTCTTCCAGCTTTTGGTCTGTCCGGCAGGCGACGATGATATGGTCGCACATCAGCCTGGCGATTCTTAAGATGGAACTTCCCAATGCGCCGTAGCCAAGGATCAGAAGCATGTCATCCCTGGCCAGCTGTGCCCGGGCGCAGGCCTGGATAGCGATGGTGGCCGGCTCGATCATGACGGCATCGCAGTCGGAGAGGGAGGCGGGCAAAAGGCAGCAGTCTGCCTCCGGGACAGCGATATATTCCCGAAAGCCGCCGTCGATGTGGACGCCCCTTACCTTCAGGTCATCGCAGACATTGCCGCGTCCGTTCCTGCAGGGATAACAGCGCCCGCAGCTGACAACCTGATTGATGATAACCCGGTCGCCGGGTTTTAAGTTCCTGACGGTGGGGCCGGTTTCTTCCACAATGCCGACCATCTCATGTCCGATGATCCGCGGGTATGTGACAATGGCGTTTGTTCCATGGTAGATCGTTCCGTCGGAACCGCAGATGCCGGCAGCAGTCATGCGGACCAGAACGTTGCTGTGGGAATCCGGGGAAGGTTTTTCTATCTCGATGATTCTTAATTCGTGTGGATTTGCAATCTGTACTGCTTTCATGATATTTTTCCTCCGTTTATTTGGGTTATGTATCAAATTTCTCCTTTACAAGACGGATAAAAAGCTGATCCGCTTTGGAAAGGAAACCATTCTGCAAACTGGCGATGCACATGTTCCAGCTGGCGTCATATTTTTCGTCAATACACAGCAGGGCCGGGCAGAATTCATAGGAGGCCATCTGGAAATATTGCAGCGGGATCATCGTCACGCCAAGCCCTCTTGCGGCCAGGAGCAGCGCTGTTTCATAATTGCGCAGTGTCAGGGCGATCTTGGGATCGGAGATTTTGGCCTTGGTAAGGACAGTATCCGTGATCTGCCGGATTCGCTGTTCTTTGTGCAGCATAAGGAATGGCTCTTGCTTTAACAGCCTGATATCCAGGACCGGATAGGGGTATCCGGGGATTTGGACAGCCTTTTGGATGAGCTCATGCTGAGGATGGATGGCAATCACAAAGGGATCTTTTTTCATGATGTCATAATGGATCTGCGGCTGGGAAATCTCCTTGGGAGCATGCAGGATGGCAAAATCCAACTCGCCGCGCAGAATCATCTGTTCCAAAAGGGTGGTATTTTCTTCATGGATACAGAGTTCGATGTAAGGGCAGAGCTGCCGGTATTCGGGCAGGACCCTTGCAAGAGCCAGGGTCCCCAAATGATTGGTGATTCCGAAATGGATACGCCCGGTACGCAGATTGTTGATGTCGCTGATTTCCAGTTCAAAATCCTCATACATCTTGAGAATCTGAGAGGCCATGTGGTAATAGCGTTCCCCGGCAAAGGTGAGTGTCAGGCCGCTGGTAGTGCGGTTAAAAAGAGATGTGCCAAGCCCCTCCTCGATGCGCTGGATGGACTGGCTTAAAGATGGCTGTGCCATGAAAAGCTTCCGGGCAGCCCGGGAAATGCTTTTTTCGTCAGCTACGGTTTTTACATAGATCAGTTCTTTTTTTGTCATAATGGAAGCCTGTACTTTCTCATGCGGTTGTTTCCGGGATAAAACAATATTTATTATAATATAAAATCGGGACAATGTCAAAAGTTTTGCTGTTGACTTCGGGAAAAGTTGCGAGTATGATGTTACTGTTTGGTCGCATGCAGAAGATAAGTACGGATGGAGGAAAGAGTGAAGGATATGGAAGAATGGAAAGAGAAGCCGCAGCGGACGGCCCTTTCGGGAAAAGCCTGGTTTCTGCAGGGGATGAAAGCAGGGGTCCCCATTGGAATGGGGTATTTTGCCGTGGCGTTTACTCTGGGAATCGCAGCGCGAAAGACAGGATTAAATGCGGCGCAGGCAGGATTTATGTCAGCGACAATGCTGGCCAGCGCCGGCCAGTTTGCAGGATTTGGGGCATTGGCGTCGAATGCGGGATATCTGGAGATGATTGTAACCGAGATCGTGGTGAATCTGCGCTATCTTTTGATGTCCGGCGCGCTTTCTCAGAAAGTTATGAGGGACAAGCCTTTTTTTCACCGGCTGCTGATGGCTTACGGAGTGACGGATGAGATTTTTGCCGTATCCATGGGCGTGGAAGGGAGACTGCATCCTTGCTATATGTACGGGGCGGCGGCGACGGCGGCTCCGGGATGGGTGCTGGGGACCGTGATGGGGGCGCTGCTGGGCATGATCCTGCCAGCCAGGGCCATGAGCGCGATGGGGGTGGCTCTGTATGGGATGTTTCTGGCGATTGTGATACCGCCGGCCAAAAAGAGCCGGATTATTGCCGGGGTGGTGGTCGTGTCAATGGCAGCGAGCGCTCTTTTTACCAGGCTTCCCGGCCTGCAAAAGATATCATCGGGTTTTCAGATCATAATATTGACGATTCTGGTGTCAGGGGCGGCGGCGATCCTGTTCCCGGTATTGGAAGAAAAGGAGGAACCGAAAGATGCAGCCTGATACGAACCTGGGATTGCTGGTAATGGCGGTGACGATCTATCTGGTGCGTGCCCTGCCGTTAGCTTTGCTGCAAAAAGAAATCCGCAGTCCCTTTATCCGCTCGTTTTTATTTTATGTGCCTTATGTGAGTCTGTCAGTGATGACGTTTCCTGCGATCCTGTCCGCGACGGCATCGTTCTGGTCGGGC
Source organism: uncultured bacterium (assembly GCA_947063875.1). GTDB lineage: Bacteria > Bacillota > Clostridia > Lachnospirales > Lachnospiraceae > Brotaphodocola. The sequence goes on along the minus strand of CAMSTY010000005.1, from coordinate 78,844 downwards.
CTTGCAGGCCTGGCGGCGGCGGCAGTAATTGCCTGGGCGGACGGGAATCTGTTCCGGGTTTCCATCGGAGCCTGCGTTGCGGTTTTTCTGGCGGAACTTGTGATTTGAAAATTGATTGACAAACGAAGCAAATAGATTTATAATGCCATAAAGCAGCAGGGAATGACATAATTATGAAATGAAAAAGATATCGGATAGAGATATCGTTTCCGAAAGGAATGAGGAGGAAAAAATGACAGAGGTAAATAAGAGGGCAGTAACTGTGACAGAGACTGCTGCTGCACCGGTAGAAAAAAAGACCAGAGGACGTAAGTCGGATGTCAAGGCCCCGGCAGAAGGAACTGCGAAAAAAGTGGAGAAGAAGGTTGAGACAAAGACTGAGGCAAAAGCTGAGGTAAAGAAGCCGGCAGCGAAGAAGGCAGAGCCGAAGCAGTCCGTAGTGATCCAGTATGGCATGGATGAGGTTGTGGCGAATGATGTTGTTGCAGCCGCCATCAAGGCATACAAGTCAAAGAACAAAGGTGTGGAGATCAAAACTGTCGAGGTATACATTAAGCCGGAAGAGAAGGCCGCTTACTATGTGGTGAACGGCGACGACTCTCAGGGCGATAATAAGATCGAGTTGTTCCAGTAACATGAATGAGCCACGGGTCCGTCGGGATGCGTGGCTTTTTCATATTAATGGAGCATCCGGCAAAATGTGCCAGGGCCGCACGGTGCCGGACGAAGAGGCAGGAATGCCGGCTGTGGAATGAGAAAAAGGAGGAACAGGGGATGGAGACCGATCAGATCTTTGCAAGCCTGCCGGCAGAGTTTGCCCGGAAAATGGAACGTCTGCTGGCAAAAGAGTATCCGGATTTTATGAAAAGCTACGGGAAGGAGCGGTCGTTGGGCCTTCGTCTCAATACCATAAAGGCAAAGACGGATGAATGGTATCAGCAGAATCAGGACAGGTTCGGACTGCGCCCGGTGCCGTGGTGCAAAGAGGGATTTTACTATTGTAAGACGGCGCGCCCGGGACTCCATCCGTTTCATGAGGCAGGGGTTTACTATATTCAGGAGCCGAGCGCAATGGCGGTGGTTTCCTTGCTGAATCCGCAGCCGGGGGAACGAGTGCTGGATCTGTGTGCGGCGCCTGGCGGGAAAAGCAGCCACATTGCATCGAGGCTGGCGGGAAAGGGGTTTTTGGTCAGCAATGAGATTCATCCCGGCCGCGCCAAAATCCTGTCGCGGAATATGGAGCGGATGGGGGTTGCCAATGCGGTGGTGACGAATGAGGATTCCGCTTATCTTGCGGAGGCGTTTCCGGAATTTTTCGATAAAATCGTGGTTGACGCCCCCTGTTCCGGGGAAGGGATGTTCCGTAAAGACCTGGAAGCAAGAGAGGAATGGAGCGTGGAAAACGTGCATTTGTGTGCGGCCAGGCAGCAGGCGATTCTGGAAAATGCCGCTAAGATGCTGAGGCCGGGAGGAAGGCTGATTTATTCCACCTGTACGTTTTCACCGGAAGAAAATGAAATGCAGATCCGAAGGTTTGTAGGGAATCATCCGGAATTTTCGGTGGTGAAGCAGAAACAAGGGCACAGGCTTTCGGGACTGTCGGCAGGCCGGGCGGAGTGGAGCGGCGGGGACTGTCCGCAGATTGCGGACACGTTTCGGATCTGGCCGCATCTGGCGGAGGGAGAGGGACATTTTCTGGCGCTGCTGGAAAAGCAGAAAGAGACGGACAGGGCAGAAACAGAGAAAAGAAAGACAAAGAAGAACGGGCGCAGTAGCTGGAAAGATAAGGCAGGGAGAAAGCTTTTGTCAGAATTTTTTGAGGAACTTCTTTCTCCGGAAGAAGCTTTCCGGATAAAAAGAGAGGAGATGGCATTCGATGAGGACCGGCTTGTGGCATTTGGGGAACAGGTTTATCGGATGCCAAAAGAGATGCCGGATCTTGACGGACTCCGGGTAATCCGGCCGGGCCTGCATCTGGGAACCATCAAAAAGAACCGGTTTGAACCGTCCCATGCGCTGGCTCTTGCACTGGCTGCACACCAGGTAAAAAGGGTTCTTTGCCTGGATGCGGACAAAGAGCAGGCACGGGAATATCTCTCAGGAGGAACATTGGTCACCCATGAGGAAGGAAAAGGATGGGTTTTGGTATGCGTGGGCCCTTATCCCATAGGCTGGGGGAAGCAGGCCGGGAATGTGGTAAAAAATCATTATCCCAAGGGCCTGAGGATTCAGTACGGGTCGTCGAAGCCGTCATAGCTGCCATAACTGATCTCATCGTGGGCATGGCGGACTTCCTGCGAAAGATCGTCTACCAGAGCGATCATAGTCCGAAAATTGGAGGCCTGCGATTTGATCTCCTGGCGGGCATGGGGCTGGTAATGTTCCAGGATGGGAAGCAGGATAAGGGCGGTGATGCCGGTGGTGAGCCCCCCGTTGTAAAGGACAAAGCCGCCGTGGAGGGCGCTGGTTGCCGTACACATGGAGGCGCACATAAAACCGGCCACAATGCCGGCACGGATGCCGTAGCGCCCCACGATCGGGCACAATCCGGTGGCAAAGGCAACCCCGTTGATATAACCCTGGGTGGATAAAGACCAGGCCAGCTGCCTGCCGTCGGTATAGCAGAGGAAGCTGGTGACAATATAGAGAATCTGATAGCCTAAGAGGATAGGCCATACGTTTTTGGGGTGCTGCCCCATGGCGGTAAAGGTTAAGGATGCGATTACGACCCCGATCGTAGGGCCGGTGAAACCCACGCCTTCCGTAAAGAAAATGGTCAGATTGAGATAGAGCAAAAACAGGGTTCCGTGGCAGCCGATATTGATCAGGCAGACAGGCATCCCATATTTTTCGGAAAAATTGCTCGCATGTCCGGTATCCTTCATCAGCTGCCGATACCCATGAAAACTTTTGCCGTTTAAAAGATAGCCGGCCAGAAGGCAGACGGCAAAAATAGCAAGAAAAAATAAATTGGCATACAGCCGGTAAGAGCGGCCAAAGGATTCATAGATAGGGTTGATGTGAGAAATCGTCTGGTGCGGGGAGAGCCCCATGGTACGGAAAAAAAAGTTAAACAGGAAAAACCCGAACAATCCGAATGCCAGGCCGCCGTTATAGAGGTTGTAGCCTTTATGCCAGGCGTGTGCGCCGGGGAGGATGGCAGGGATGACAAATCCAAGCATCAGGCTGAAAAGAAACGCCAGCAGGAGGCCGGAGGCATTCAGCTGCAGCCGCCCGAAGATAAAACTGCCGCGCTGGGTATAACGGAGCAGAAGTTCGCTGATAAAAGGGCTGAAGGAAGTGGCAAACATGCAGATATGCAGGTTGCCCTTGAAGTTCAGCTTTTTTTGATGCAAATATAAAAAGGGCGCCAGAAAACAAGGCCACATATTGAGAAAATTGAGGCCATAAAAACAGTGTGCCACCACCAGGAAATATCCTGCCAGGGTGTTGGCTTGAGAATCCCCCTTCAGGAACAGCATAAACAGGGAACAGGCCAGGCCGCAGGCGCCGGCGTTGAGCATGGCGCTGGCCAGGCCGCCGATCTCAAAATAGTCGGTTACAAGCGGGCAGGGGGTAATCATGATCTGGTACCAGTTGAGGAATACCTTGCCCCATTCTCCGGTATAGATGGAAGCGGTAAAGGCAGAGACGAGAAAAAACAGGGAACCCCCCAGTGCAATACCGTTGATAATCTGGCTGTTCGTGAAATTCTTTTGTGTCATGAATGCTTATCCTCCGAATACCTCTGCTGCTGGCAGGAAGTGAGATGCTTTTTTTTGCTGACAGCATGGTCTACCAGGGTGTTTTCTTTCAGAAAGCTGGCACGCTTGATGCTGTCAACCCCGTATTTTCCTCTGATTTTGTCAACCGCTTTTTCCAGCTCTTTCATTTTTTGAGTCTGTCGGTTTTCAAACAGACTCATTTGTTCATAGGAATTCTTTGCCAGCCGGCTGGTACGCAGGCCGATTAAGCGGACCGGAGTCAGATCCCAGAATTCCCTCAGAAGGCGGCAGGCGTTTTGGTACAGTACACTGGTGGAGTCGGTAGGGGTGTCCAGGGTAAGCTGATGGGACTGGGTGGCGAACTGCCAGTTTTTCAGTTCCACGCAGATGCAGCTGCATCGGATGTGGTCTTCTCTGAGGCGGGCGCCGACGGTTTCGCTCAGCGCCAGCAGCACCTGACAGGCGGTATCGTAATCAGCCACATCCCGGGGAAGCGTGATGCTGTTGCCATATCCTTTGTTGGCGGCTTCCCGGTCGGCCACAGGGTCCTCATCGATGCCGTTGGCATAGCGATGGATCATGGAGCCGTATTTATCACCCAGATGCGTCCTTAAAACCGCTGCGTCGCACCGGGCGACATCGCCGATGGTATACAATCCGATCCGCCTCATCTTGTCGGCAGCGGAACGCCCCACGAAAAACAAATCCCGCAAAGGAAGGGGCCACATCTTATCTGGCATTTCTTCCGGAAACAGGGTGTGGGTTTTGTCCGGCTTTTCAAAATCCGAAGCCATTTTGGCCAGGAGTTTGCAGGAAGAGATGCCGATGTTGACCGTAAACTGCAACTCTTCCCGGATGCGTGCGCGGATTCGGTCTGCAGTTGTTTGAGGATCACCGAAGAGGTGAATGGTTTCTGTCATGTCAAGAAAAGCTTCGTCAATGCTGAATTTTTCGATGGTGGGAGTGTAGCTTTCCAGAAGGCGGATCAGCCTTTGTGAGCATTCCTGATAAAGGTCAAAACGGACGGGAACGACCATAAGTTCCGGACATTTGCGCAGGGCATGAACCAGGGGTTCCCCGGTAACCACGCCGAATTTCTTTGCGGGAGTGGACTTTGCCAGCACAACTCCGTGCCGCGATTTGGCGTCGCCGCCGACAGCAGAAGGGATTGTGCGCAGATCCAGCGCATGCGGGTCTTGCCGCAGCCGGTATACGGATTCCCAGCTTAAGAATGCAGAATTGACATCGATATGAAAGATCAGTCTTTTACGTTCCATAAAAACCGATTCCTTTCCTGAAGGATTATCACCTATTATAACATATTTTTTCTCCTTTTGCCATGGATTTGGGACATGGAATATTTATATTTCCGGCGGAATAGGATAGAGTAATCATATGCAGGAGTAGGACAATGGTGAAAACGAACCGGGTATATGGGCTGATGGTGGGAATCACCATCGGCTTTGCTTTTTGGGGGAGCGTAAAAGCGGTCCCGGACATGGCAGAGAAAGAATATTCCAAAGTGCCGCGTGTACAGGTATCCAGGGAATCAGAAAGCGCAAATGTGGGAATAATCTCAACAGCAGCTTCGGGAAAAAAGCAGTCAGAGGAGTCCTTGAACCTTCATGCCCTGTCAGCGGTTTTGATGGATGGGGATACCGGGAGGGTCCTTTATGAGAAAGAAGGGGATGTGTTTCGCCCGATGGCCAGTACCACAAAGATCATGACTTGTATTCTGGCCCTGGAGAACGGAAGTTTTTCCGATGTCTGCACGGTGTCGGAAACCGCGGCTTCCCAGCCCAAGGTTCATCTGGGCGCCAGGAAAGGGACACGGTTTTATCTGAAGGACCTGCTGTATTCCCTGATGCTGGAATCTCATAACGATACGGCCGTCATGATTGCCGAACAAATCGGCGGCAGCGTGGAGGGGTTTTCAGAGATGATGAATCAAAAAGCCAGGGATCTGGGATGCTATGATACCTGCTTTCTGACGCCGAACGGCCTTGACCGGACCTACACGGCGCCGGACGGGCAGGAATATACGCATGGCACGACGGCCAGGGATTTGGCCTTCCTGATGCGTTACTGCATCCGGGAGTCGCCCAGGCGGGAGGAGTTTTTGGAAATTACCCGCACAGCCAATTACGCGTTCACGGATGTGGAGGGAAAACGATCGTTTTCCTGTGTCAACCATAATGCGCTATTGTCCACAATGGAGGGGTTGCTGAGCGGGAAGACGGGATTTACCGGCGGGGCGGGCTATTCTTATGTGGCAGCGTTGGAAGATGACGGCAGGACCTATGTGCTGGCATTGCTTGGCAGCGGCTGGCCGCCGCATAAAACCTACAAGTGGGAAGATGCCCGGGAACTGTTTGGCTATGGGAAAAAAAGGTTTCATTACCGTGAAGTCTGTGTGGAACCGGATCTAAAAGAGCTGCCCGTGGCAGAAGGGGTGACAGAAGGGACCGGAGAGGCGGCCGTAAAGCCTGTGGTCAGACTGGAGGAAAATGAGAGGCACTTAAAGCTTTTGCTGGCAGATGAGGAGTCTTTGGAAATGCGCGCACAACTTCCGGACAGCCTGAAGGCGCCGGTGGAAGAGGGAGAAATGATCGGACATATCTCGTATCTTTTGGATGGCAGGACAATCCGCAGCTATCCGCTTTATGCGGATCATGGTGTCGAACGCCGGGACTTTTGGTATTGTGCAAAACAGGTCTGGCAGCTGTTTTTGCCGGACACGAGATAAGGAAAGAGAAAAATTTGCCGGTTTTTGAAAAAAGTGCAAAAACAGCTTGAATTTTGTCCAATAAAATTATACAATTATAATCGGCAGAAATTTGGAGTTACTATACGGCACATTGTCAAAAGTTTAACAATACAGACAATGCCGTCAATATTTTAAAATGGAGGATTGCAAAATGAGTAATTCAGCACAAACGTCAGCAAGTAGCAGAATCAACGCACTGCTTGATGAGAACAGTTTTGTTGAAGTGGGTTCTTACATTACTGCAAGAGCGACCGATTTCAACATGGCTGACAAGGAAACTCCTGCAGATGGTGTGGTCACCGGTTACGGGACCATCGACGGGGGCCTTGTGTATGTGTACAGTCAGGATGCTTCCGTACTGGGAGGTTCCCTGGGTGAGATGCATGCAAAGAAAATTTCTAACATTTATTCCATGGCGATGAAGATGGGGGCGCCGGTGATCGGGCTGATCGACTGCGCGGGCCTGCGTCTTCAGGAAGCAACCGATGCGCTGAACGGTTTTGGCCAGATGTATTTAAGCCAGGCGATGGCTTCCGGCGTGATTCCTCAGATTGCAGCCGTGTTCGGCACCTGCGGAGGCGGAATGGCCGTATCTTCCGCAATGGCGGATTTCATTTTCATGGAAGAAAAGAAAGCAAAACTTTTTGTCAATTCTCCCAATGCCCTTGAGGGCAACCGTATTGAGAAATGCGACACTTCGAGCGCGGGTTTCCAGAGCGGGGATACCGGCCTGGTGGATTTTGTCGGGGATGAGGCGGCGCTTCTGGATCAGATCCGCACCCTGATTACGATTCTTCCGGCAAATAATGAGGACGATATATCCTACAGCGAGTGTGAAGATGATTTGAACCGCGTCTGCGCCAGTCTGGAGAACTGCGCAGGGGCTACAGATATCGCGTTGCAGCAGATTTCGGACAACGGATTTTTCCTGGAGGTAAAGAAAGCGTATGACCCGTCCATGGTGACCGGTTTTATCCGCCTGAACGGCAGCACGATCGGCTGCGTGGCCAACCGCACGGAACTTTACGGGGAGAACGGCGTAAAGGACGCCGAGTATGAGGCAGTCCTTACTTCCCACGGCTGCGAGAAGGCGGAGAAGTTTGTTTCCTTCTGCGACGCATTCAATATTCCGATTCTGACGCTGGTGAACGTAAAGGGTTATAAGGCCAGCAAATGTACGGAACGCAAGATTGCAAAGACTGCGGGGCGCCTGACTTTTGCATTTGCCAATGCCAGCGTTCCCAAAGTATCCGTGATTGTAGGCGAGGCTTATGGCACCGCTTACCTGACCATGAACAGCAAGTCCATCGGTGCGGATATAGTCTACGCATGGCCGGATGCCTCGATCGGTATGATGGACCCGACGGCAGCCGCGAAGATTATGTATGCCGATGAACTGGCCAAGGCCGATGACAGCCTGGCTTTGATTAATGAGAAAGCGACTCTGTACCGTGATCTGCAGTCCAGCGCGCAGGCGGCTGCCAGAAGGGGGTATGTGGACGACATTATTGAGGCATGTGATACCAGAAAACGTGTGATTGCTGCATTTGAGATGCTGTTTACCAAGAGAGAGGACCGACCGGACAGAAAACACGGAACGGTCTAGAATGAGGTGACGTGTATATGAAACAGATTAGGAAACGATTATGGTTAATGGTATTCATGGCGTTTGCCCTGTTTGCCTTGTCGGCGTGTTCTGCGGCGGAGGCAGAGACGGAGAAGCTGGAAGAGCAGCAGGCAAAGGCGATCTGCGATTTGACTGAGGGATTCCTGGAATTGTGCGTTGAGATTCCGGCTGAAAAGATCGAGGAGGCAGAAGCATCGGCAATCAAGGAGAAAGACCTGGTGATGGCAGGTTTGTTCTCATCCAGGAAAAGTGTTATGAAAGATACCGGTGACTTTGTGGAAGTGATTTCCAGCGAGGCGGATCTGACAGAGGACGGCGGCTATGAGTGTATTGTGAACGCCAGTTTTGCGAACCGCAGGGTGGAGTTCAAGGCATTTTATGAGGACGGCGCTGACGGGATACCGGTCCCGACATCTTTTTCCTTCACGCCGGAATACAGCACCGTCGAGAAGCTGGAAAAGGCCGGCATGAATACATTGATGGGTATGGGTACCGTATTTTTGGTGCTGATTTTCATTTCCTTGATTATCAGCTGCTTTAAGTTTATCAACAATTTTGAAAACAGGGCGAAGGTATCGGCGCCCGCAGCAGTTCCGGCGCCCGCAGCGGCTCCGGCGCCGGCAGCGGTGGTGGAAGAGGATCTGACCGATGACCTGGAACTGGTAGCGGTGATTACTGCGGCAATCGCAGCTTTTGACAATACTTCCGCAGATGGCCTGGTAGTGCGTTCGATTAAGCGTGTGCCGGGAGCAAAGTGGAAAAGGGCATAAACCATATAGAAGAACAGGAGGATTCTGGATATGAAGAATTATACAATTACAGTCAATGGCAACGTTTATGAAGTGACGGTAGAAGAGGGTGCATCCACGGGAGCGCCGGCAGCAGCGCCGAAGGCGGCCCCGAGAGCGTCGGCGCCCAAGGCAGCTCCGAAGGCGGCGGCTCCGGCAGGGGCACAGGGTTCTGTGGCCGTGACGGCTCCCATGCCGGGCAAGATCCTGGCGGTGAAGGCTACGGGCGGACAGGCCGTGAAGAAGGGCGATGTGATCATGGTTCTTGAGGCCATGAAGATGGAGAATGATATCGTAGCTCCCCAGGATGGAACAATTGCCAGCATTAATGCGGCGGTCGGAGATTCCGTAGAGCCAGGTGCAACCCTTGCTACCATGAACTAATCTGCTGAGAAATTCCACTATGGAGGGATAAAAATGGATTATATTGCAACAACAATGTCTAATCTTCTTCAGCAGACAGCATTTTGCAATCTTACCTTTGGCAATTTCCTGATGATCGGTGTGGCTCTGGTGTTTCTGATGCTGGCGATCAAATACGGGTTTGAACCGCTTCTGCTGGTTCCGATTGCATTTGGTATGCTGCTTGTCAATATCTATCCGGATATTATGGCACGGCCTGAAGATATGTCTAATGGTGTGGGCGGCCTGCTTCATTACTTTTTCCTGCTGGATGAATGGAGTATCCTGCCGTCTCTGATTTTCATGGGTGTGGGTGCGATGACGGATTTCGGTCCGCTGATTGCAAATCCCAAGAGTTTTCTTTTGGGAGCTGCCGCACAGTTTGGTATTTACGCTGCTTATTTTATGGCTATTTTCATGGGATTCAACGACAAGGCGGCCGCCGCTATTTCCATTATCGGCGGTGCGGATGGCCCGACTTCCATCTTCCTGGCCGGTAAGCTGGGACAGACGGAGTTCATGGGACCGATTGCAGTGGCTGCTTATTCTTACATGGCTCTTGTGCCGATCATCCAGCCTCCGATCATGAAGCTGATGACTTCCGAGGCAGAGCGCAAGATCAGGATGGAACAGCTGCGTCCGGTATCCAAATTGGAGAAGATCCTGTTCCCCATCATTGTTACGATCGTAGTATGCCTGATCCTGCCGACCACGGCTCCGCTGGTAGGCATGCTGATGCTGGGCAACCTGTTCAGGGAGTCTGGCGTGGTAAAGCAGCTGCAGGAGACGGCCAGCAATGCCATGATGTACATCGTAGTTATCCTGCTGGGCACTTCCGTAGGCGCAAGCACCAGCGCAGAGGCATTTTTGAAGATAACGACCTTGCAGATCGTGGCGCTTGGCCTGATTGCATTTGCTTTCGGTACGACTGCCGGGGTGTTCTTTGGCAAGATTATGTGTAAGCTGACGGGAGGCAAGGTGAACCCGCTGATTGGTTCCGCAGGCGTGTCTGCAGTGCCGATGGCAGCCCGGGTGTCCCAGAAGGTGGGTGCAGAGGCAGATCCCACCAACTTCCTGCTGATGCATGCCATGGGCCCCAATGTGGCTGGCGTTATCGGCACTGCCGTGGCGGCCGGTACGTTCATGGCGATCTTTGGCGTGTAAATTCCGTGTTGATAATGATTAGGAGGGAAATAAAATGGCAATAGAGAAAAAGCCGGTTAAGATTGTGGAGACGGTCCTCCGTGACGCCCACCAGTCCTTAATCGCAACCAGGATGAGTACCGAGCAGATGCTGCCCATCATCGACAAGATGGATCAGATCGGCTATTATGCAGTAGAGTGCTGGGGCGGCGCTACCTTTGACGCTTCCCTTCGTTTCCTGAAAGAAGACCCATGGGAGCGTTTAAGAAAACTGAAGGCAGGTTTTAAGAATACCAAGCTTCAGATGCTGTTCCGCGGCCAGAATATTCTGGGTTACAACCATTATGCAGATGACGTGGTGGAATATTTCGTACAGAAGTCCGTGGCCAATGGCATTGACATCATCCGTATTTTCGACTGTCTCAATGACCTGCGCAATCTGCAGACCGCAGTCAGCGCGGCAAACAAGGAAAAGGCACATGCGCAGATCGCATTGTGCTATACTCTGGGTGATGCCTATACCATGGATTACTGGAAGGATATTGCCAAGAGGATTGAGGACATGGGAGCGGATTCCATCTGTATCAAGGATATGGCTGGTCTGCTGACCCCTTATGCGGCTCAGGAGCTGGTGGCTGCCCTGAAGGAGTCCACCGCACTGCCGATCGATCTGCATACTCACTATACATCCGGTGTGGCTTCCATGACCTACTTAAAGGCAGTGGAGTCCGGCTGTGACATCATCGATACCGCCATGTCCCCGCTGGCGCTGGGAACCAGCCAGCCGGCTACGGAAGTGATGGTGGAGACTTTCCGGGGCACTCCCTATGATACGGGGCTGAATCAGGAAAAACTGGCGGAGATTGCAGACTACTTCACACCGATCCGCGAGGAGGTGTTAAAGAGCGGCCTCCTGAATCCGAAGGTGCTGGGCGTCAACATCAAGACTCTGCAGTATCAGGTGCCGGGCGGCATGTTGTCCAACCTGGTGTCCCAGCTGAAAGAGGCCGGCAAGGAAGACAAATACCGTGAGGTGCTGGAGGAGATTCCGCGGGTAAGAAAAGACTTCGGTGAGCCGCCGCTGGTTACCCCTTCTTCTCAGATCGTGGGTACCCAGGCCGTAATGAATGTTATTGCAGGCGAGCGTTATAAGCTGGTGCCCAAGGAGTCCAAGAAGATTATGCTGGGCGAGTTCGGACAGACGGTAAAACCCTTCAATCCGGAAGTTCAGAAGAAGATTATCGGCGACGAGACTCCGATCACCTGCCGTCCGGCAGACCTGATTCCGCCGCAGCTACCTCAGTTCGAGAAAGAGTGCGCCCGCTGGAAACAGCAGGATGAGGATGTTCTTTCCTATGCTTTGTTCCCGAAGGTAGCAGAGGAGTTCTTCAAGTACAGAGAGGCACAGCAGACTAAGGTGGATGCTGCTGTGGCAGATACGGAAAACAAGGCATATCCCGTGTAAAACAACGGAAAGCAGGACAGGATCTGTGAGAGTGCAGATCCTGTTTCCTTTTTAAGGATTTCTTACGAATTGTTCCAAAAGTGTGAACTTTTATGGATTTTGTTGACATACCCTATCTTTTGTCATTATAATAGAGCATGTGTTATAAAAGGAAGAATATTGGAGAATATAGATGAAACGACAAAGATGGAAAAGATGGGTAGCGGTTTTGCTGACATTGGCTCTGGGAGGACGGCTGTCTTTTGCCGTGCCAGTTCCGTTTAATCGGGTTTACGCATATACGGAGCGGCAGGCTACGGTTAATGCCTCTTCTTTGAATGTGCGCAGCGGCCCGGGCACATCCTATTCCCGGGTGACCAGTTTGTCGAAAGGGACTTCCGTTACGGTGATCAATGAGGTGAATGGCAGTGACGGGAAATTGTGGTATCAGATCCGTACCAGCAGCGGCACCGGTTATGTATTACATACCTATCTCCGTTTTCCGGTTGCCTATAGCCAGGATGCTAATTTTGAGTCCTATCTGACAAATCAGGGGTTTCCGGAAAGTTATAAGCCTGCTTTGCGGCAGCTGCATGCGCAGTATCCGAATTGGGTGTTTGAGGCGCACCGGACAGGCCTGGACTGGAATACGGTGATTCAGAATGAGAGTATCATTCCCCGCAGCCTGATTCATAAGAGCAGTATCTCTTCTCACAAATCCACGGCGGACGGCGCTTACAACTGGGACAATGGCACCTGGACCGGGTTTGACGGAAGCAGCTGGGTGGCTGCCTCTGAGGAGATTATCCGATATTATATGGACCCAAGGAATTTTTTGGATGATGTATATGTGTTTCAATTTATGAATCACAGCTACGATGCCTCCACACAGACAAGAGAAGGGCTGCAGGCTCTGGTAAAGGGTACTTTTCTTGACGGCACTACTACCGGAGGAGGCACCTGGACCGGCGGGACGGGCGGTTCCCAAGGCGGCTCAACCAGTTCTTCTTACGGGCCGGGCGGCTCTTCTTCGGGCAGTTCTTCCGGTGTGGTAGTATCACCGGGGACATCCGGCAGCAGCGCAGGTCCTGGAGTGTCCGGCGGAAGTGGAGGCAGCAGGCCTTCTGGCGATCAGAATGTACAGCTGCGGAGTCCGTCGGCTTCTGTCAGCAGACATGATGCACCCAAGGTGGCGACCTCCGTGAGGGTAGGAGTAAAACCCGGCCAGGGCGGTTCAGGCGGCACATCCCCGTCCCCGGGCGGCACATCTTCAGGAGTGGTTTCTCCAGGCGGCACGTCTTCGGGGGGGACATCCCCATCACCAGGGGGCGGTTCCCAAAGCGGCGTTTCTGCTTCGCCGACTGTGACCCCGGGAGGAGGCTCTTCCTCTGCGGGAGCGGCTTCACCGGGAGGAGGTTCTTCTTCTGCGGGAACCGTCTCACCAGGAGGAAATTCCGGCCAGTCAACTGCTGTAGGAAGCGTTTCTTATGTGGATGTAATCATGCAGGCGGCTCAGGTTTCCGGGGTGAACCCCTATGTCCTGACGGCCATGATTATACAGGAACAGGGATCAGATGGACGGGGGAATTCGATTAAGGGGAATAATGCTTCTTATCCCGGGTATTATAATTACTTTAATGTCGGGGCATATGCGGCAGATGGAATGGGGGCTGTGGAACGGGGATTGTGGTACGCCTCTCAGTCCGGTTCCTATGGAAGACCCTGGAATACTCCGGAGAAAGCGATTATTGGCGGAGCCCAGTTCTATGGGGAGAATTATGTCCGTGCAGGGCAGGATACTTTCTATTTGAAAAAGTATAATGTTCAGGGCAATAATCTATACAAACATCAGTATATGACGAATGTGGACGGCGCTGCTTCCGAGGGTTCGATTTTTGCAGAGAGTTATTCGGCCAAACTCAAGACATTGCCGCTGCGTTTTAAGATTCCGGTATACAGCGGGATGCCGGATACTCCCTGTGCAAAGCCGACCGGGGACGGAAGTCCGAACAATAAGCTGGGGGGACTGGGAGTAGAGGGATTTTCTCTGACGCCTACGTTTAACAGGGATACCTACTCGTATAACCTGATTGTTGACAGTTCAGTAAGCACGGTGTCCGTCTATGCCAGCGCACTTGACAGTACGGCGGTGATCAGCGGTACGGGGAATTTCCAGATTGCCTCGGGAACAAACGATATCCGGGTACGGGTGCGGGCGCAAAATGGCAATGAAAGGGAATATGTGATTCATCTGGTCCGTCAGGGCGGAGGTTCTACCTATAATGGAAGCGTCGGCGGCAATCCGGCGGGCGGGAGCAACCCGGCAGGAAACGGCGGCCAGTCAGGCGTGATTGCCGCGCCAGGGGGAAGCGGACCGGGAGGCGGTCCTGCAGGTGGCGCTCCGACACCGGGAGGAAGCAATGTGATCATTATCAGCCCATAAAGATATGGAAGTTGCGGCTGAATGAAATATAACACAGAATAGAGAGTCAGGAGAGATTATGAACAGACAGAAGGGACAATTCATCGGCAGACTGCTGGTGGCAGTGTTGCTGACAGCGGCGATGACATTCCAGAGTTTTGCGGCGAGTGCGAGGATTGCATTTTCGGACCCGTCGTCTCAGGTAGGGCAGGAAGTCAGTGTGACTATGAAGTTTACGTCCACGGACGGGCAGCTGCTGGGAGATACAAAAGTGACTCTGGATTATGATGCCAGTATGCTGGAGTATATCAGCGGAAGCGATAACGTCAGCGGCGGAACCGGGAAACTGGTGATCCGGGGAGCTTCAGGAAAAACCGAAGTCGTCACGGAGATGAAGTTTAAGGCGCTGCGTTCCGGTACGGCCTCCATTACGGTGAGCGACTGGGAAGGCTATGACAATAACGGCCAGGCGCTGGCGGAAGTGAAGACAGGTTCCTCTTCCATCACAATACAAGGGTTGGAGACATCGTCAGAGGATGCGACTCTGCAGTCGCTCCAGATATCTCCGGGGACCTTAGAGCCGGCCTTCACTCCTGGTACGGAGAATTATACGGCTACCGTGGGACTGGACACGGAAAACCTTGCAGTCAGCGCTGTGCCAAATAATGAGGGCGCTACCGTGGCCCTGGAGGGGGACAGCGGACTGCAGGAGGGAGAGAATACCGTGGTTTGCCGGGTGACGGCGGCTGACGGAACTACCGTAAAGGCCTACACGATTGTTGTCAATAAGGTGGAGGGCGGAGAGAACGGCGGGGAAGCCACCATTCCGGAAGCGGCGCCGGAAGTGCTTGCAGAACTGACTTCTCAGGCGAAAAAGGTGCAGATCATCAGTCTTCCTGCGGGTGTGGCGGCGCCGGAGGGCCTGAAAGAGAGTGAGATTACCATAGGTTCGGCAAAAGTGACCGGATGGGTGCCGGAAGCGGAGAACGATCCGGAATATTGCGTCTTCTATGGCGTGAATGAAAACGGAGAACAGAATTTCTACCGTTTTGACCGCAAGGACAAGACTTTGCAGAGATATTTTGACGATGGGGCCAAGGTAGATCCGGAACTTCTGGAAGTAGGAGAAAAGTACAACGAACTGGTGGATGACTATAATCTGCTGAAGTGGATTGCCATCGGCGGCGGCGGAGCGCTGCTTGTCCTGCTGCTGATCCTGTTGATCCTGCTGATTTCATCCAGACGCAGCCGGAGTTATGAGCCGGCTTCCCGCCGGGAAAACAGTCCGGGTTCCCGGACGGCAGGAAAACGGATGTCGAAGGAAGAACGCTATATGCGCGGGGAAGAAGAGTTTGAGGAGGATGAGGAAGACTTTGAGGATGAGTTCCCGATAGAGGCCTATCAGCCGGAACCGGCGGAGGAAGAGCCTGAAGATTATCGATCGGAACATTCCGGCAGAGATTCAGAGAAGAAGCGGGAGAGAAGGCCGGCCCGGGAGCCGGATTATCCGACGCAGAGGACTTCTCAGGGACGTTCCTCTCAGGTATCGGCGGAGGACATGGAAAAGACGATTGCGGCAAGTCTTGCGCGCGAGGCGGCTACCATGGAGGAACCGGCCGGCGCCCCGGAAACGGATGATTTTGAGTTTTTTGATTTGGATGAGTAAGAAAATGGTATTTGAAAGCGGCGTATTGACTTCGCCGCTTTCTTGTTCTATAATCGTTATAACATATTGACAGGATGATGGATACAGAGGCTGCGGTAAGGCAGCTTTTGTCTGGTCAGAATAACGAAAGACGGTGAGGATATGGTTTTAACGATTGATTTTGAGAGCAATGAGGCGATATACATACAGCTCCGAAATCAGATCATTATCGGAATTGCGGCGGAAAGGATTCGGGAGGGGGATTCTCTGCCCTCGGTCCGGCAGCTGGCAGATAATATTGGGATTAACATGCACACGGTTAATAAAGCATATGCTGTATTAAAGCAGGAAGGATTTATCAAGCTGGACCGAAGAAAAGGCGCAGTGATTGCCCTTGACGCAGATAAGCTTCGCGCGATGGAGGAATTGCGGGAGGACTTGGCGGTGATCCTGGCCCGTTCTATCTGCAGACGGATCAGTCGCCAGGAAGTTCATGGACTGGTTGATGAAATCTACAATTATTATACTGGGAAATAGCAATGGAGGACGATTATGTTATGTGAACGCTGTAAGATCAGAGAGGCAAATATCCAGTATACAGAGGTGATCAATGGGGTGAAGACAGAGCACCATTTCTGTGCCCAGTGTGCCAAGGAGATGGATTTTGGACCTTATGCGGCTATGTTTGACAGCGAGTTTCCGCTTGGAAAGCTGCTTTCCGGCCTGTTGGGGATCGGAGAGGAACAGGAGGAACAGAGAAAAGCCCACCAGGTAATCTGTCCGTCCTGTAAGACGACGTATGAGGAATTCATTAAGAACAGCCGTTTCGGCTGTCCGGAATGTTATGGAGTATTTGATCTTTTAATTGGAGAGAATATCAAGCAGCTGCAAGGCAGCGATACCCATAAGGGGAAGCAGCCACGCTATCATTATCAGGAGGAAGGGAATTCTCTTTCCGTAGAAGACGTGTCCGGTGCGGGAAATGAGATCCCGGGCGGAGAACTGGATGCAGAGGAGCAGATTCGGATACTGGATGCACGGCTTCATGAGGCTCTTGCCAGAGAGGAATACGAGGTTGCCGCACAGTGCCGGGATAAGATCAGAGAACTGAGAGAGGGAATCAGAAAATGTTAAAATGGTTTGAATGTGTGGATCGGAAACGCCCCGGCATTATCAGCAGCCGGGTGCGCCTGGTCCGAAACTGGAATCAGTATGCGTTTCCTTCCAGGCTGCAGCAAAAGGAGAGTCTGGAGATGCTTCGCCGTCTGGAACTTGGCTTGCAGAATCTGGGGTCTCTGGACGGAAAGCATTACAAGTATTACGATCTGGGAGAATTGGGGGAACTGGAAAAGAAGTCTCTGCAGGAGCGCAGGGTGTTTAATTCTACCATTGCTTCCCAAAAGACGCCGACAGGGTTGATCCTGTCGGAGGAGGAGGATACCGCAATTGTGCTTAACGGCACGGATCATATCCGCATTCAGATGCTTTCGCCAGGGCTTCATCTGGGGGAGTTATGGACGCGATGCGATCAGATGGATGACTATATCAATGCACGTTTTCCCTATGCCTTTGATAAAAAATATGGATACCTGACTTCGTTTCCCACCAATGTGGGAACCGGCATGAGGGCTTCTGCGGTACTGCATCTGCCTACTCTTTCCATGGGAAAAAAGTTTAACGGCCTGGTGGCGGAGATGGGACGTTTTGGAGCTTCTGTCCGTGGGGTATACGGAGAAGGCAGTGAGAATTACGGAGCGTTATATGAAGTTTCCAACCAAAAGACACTGGGACTTACGGAGAAAGAGATTCTGGATCTGGTGAACCGGGTAGCCTTACAGCTGCTGGCACAGGAAAAACAGGTGCGCAGGATGACGCTGGAAAAACACCGGCTGGAGTATACGGATGAAGCTTATAAGTCTTACGGGGTGCTGAAATATGCCAGGCGGATGAGCGCCAAAGACGCGATGATTTTTCTGTCGCAGATGATGTCAGGGATTGCAGACGGAATCCTTAAGACCAGGGAAGATTGCGCCGTCTATCGTATGATGCTGGGAATCCAGCCGGCGAATCTGCAGAAAGCCTCCGAACGGCCCCTTGGCAAAGAGGAACTGGATGAGGCCAGGGCGACCTATATCCGAAGCGAACTTCCGGAGCTACTTTAAATATGAAAGAACGAAAAACAGACCAGGAGGATGTAAATTGGCAATGATAGACAGATTTACGGAACAGGCGAAAGAGGCAATCAGTTTAGCCGTGGATGCGGCACAGCAGCTGGAACACAGTTATGTGGGGACGGAACATCTGCTGATCGGCCTTTTGCAGGAGGGAAGCGGTGTGGCGGCAAAAGTACTGACCGACTGCGGTGTGGATGCGGACAAGGTGATTGAACTGGTCAGTCAGCTGATTTCCCCCAATCAGCCGGTTGGCCTGGCGGAGAGGAATACCTATACGCCCAGTGCCCGGCGTGTGCTGGAAAACAGCTACCGGGAGGCCGTGCGCTTTAAGGCTCCGCTGATCGGGACGGAGCATCTGCTGATCGCTATTATCCGGGAGAGCGACTGCGTGGCGGCCCGGCTTTTGAATACGATAGGAGTGAGCGTTCAGAAACTATATATAGAGATTTTGTCGGCTATGGGCGAGGATGCACCGGCGAACCGGGATGAACTTCAGCCAGGGCGCACAACACGCGGAAAAGTGAATACGCCTACGCTGAATAATTACAGCAGAGACCTGACTGCACTGGCCAGGGAGGGGAAGCTTGATCCGGTTATTGGCCGGGAGCAGGAGATCCGTCGGGTGATCCAGATCCTAAGCCGCCGCACCAAGAACAACCCCTGCCTGATCGGTGAGCCGGGGGTCGGAAAGACTGCCGTGGTGGAAGGACTGGCCCAGATGATTGCTTCCGGGGACATCCCTGAGATCATTGCCCGTAAGCGGGTACTGACACTGGATCTGTCCGGTATGGTAGCCGGGTCAAAATATCGCGGAGAATTTGAGGAACGGATCAAGCGGGTCCTGGCAGAGGTAAAGGAGGATGGGGAAGTCCTTCTGTTCATCGATGAGATTCATACGATCATCGGGGCCGGAGGGGCGGAGGGAGCGATTGACGCTTCCAATATCCTGAAACCTTCTCTTGCACGGGGGGAGATTCAGCTGATCGGCGCCACCACCATCGATGAATACCGCAAATATATCGAAAAAGATGCGGCTCTGGAGAGGCGCTTCCAGCCGGTGACCGTGGAGGAGCCGGGGGAAGAAGAGTCCGTCGGTATTTTAAAAGGGCTCAGGCCCCGCTACGAGGAACATCATAAGGTGACGATTACGGACGATGCGCTGATAGCGGCGGTGAGGCTTTCTGCCCGCTATATCAATGACCGGTTTCTGCCGGATAAAGCCATAGACCTGATTGACGAGGCATCCTCGAAGGTACGGCTGACTACTTATGTCGAGCCGTCAGAGATCAAGGAGCTGGAACAGGATATTGAGACATTGGAGCAGCAGAAGGAGGCTGCCATCAAGGCGGAAGCTTATGAGAAGGCCGGCGATCTCAAGCGCAAACAGGAAAAGAAGCGCGAGAAGATCGAGAAGGTGCGGGCCAAATGGCAGAAGGAGAAGAATTCCCGAAAATTGGTGGTGGATGAGGGCCAGGTGGCGGATGTGGTATCTGGCTGGACCAAAATTCCGGTACGCAAGCTGGAGGAGGGAGAGTCAGAACGCTTAAAAAGGCTGGAGGGTATCCTCCATGAGAGGGTAGTCGGCCAGGAAGACGCAGTGACTGCCGTCTCCAAGGCAATCCGGAGAGGCCGGGTCGGCCTTAAGGACCCCAGGCGGCCGATCGGTTCCTTCCTCTTTTTGGGGCCCACCGGAGTGGGAAAGACAGAACTGTGCAAGACTCTGGCGGAGGCAATGTTTGGTACGGAGAATGCACTGATCCGGGTTGATATGTCCGAATATATGGAAAAGCACAGCGTCTCCCGCATGATCGGTTCCCCGCCAGGATATGTCGGCTATGATGAGGGCGGGCAGTTGAGCGAAAAAGTAAGGCGCAATCCTTATTCCGTGATTCTTTTTGATGAGATTGAGAAAGCCCATCCCGATGTATTCAACATTTTGCTTCAGGTGCTGGATGACGGGCATATCACAGACGCACAGGGACGGAAAATAGATTTTAAGAACACTATTCTGATCATGACTTCCAATGCAGGGGCAGAGAGCATCATATCCCCTAAGCGTCTGGGATTTACCTCCTCAGATAATGAAGAGGAACGTTATAAATTGATGAAAAGCCGGGTGATGGAAGAGGTGAAACGGCTGTTTAAACCAGAGTTTTTAAACCGGATTGACGAGATCATGGTGTTCCATCCACTCAACCAGGAGCATATGAAACAGATTGTATCGATTATGCTGCGCAGCATTGAAGGCCGCACGGCGCGCCAGATGAACCTGCGTCTTTTTGTGGAGGATGAAGCGAAGGCGTTTCTGGTGGAAAAAGGGTATGATGAGAAGTATGGCGCCCGTCCGCTGCGCCGTGCAATCCAGAACTATCTGGAGGACAAACTGGCGGAAGCGATCCTGGATGGTACGGTCCAGGAAGGGGAGCAGGTGTCCGTCGGCGTGGATGGGGACGGATTGAAATTTTTTAAAAAGGAATTGATAAATAACTAGCGTTTTTTTGCCGGTTGGGGTATACTCATAGTGTAAAGGGGTGAGTATGCCCCATATTTCAACACCATATTTACAGGAGGGTAACAGACATGCCAGTAGTTGAATCTTTAATTCGTTCGGAAGCAGACGGGACCATCAGTTTTGGCAACTATAAATTATCGACAAAATCAAAACTCCAGGATTTCGAGCATGACGGAGATTCCTATAAGATTAAGACCTTTTATGAGATTACCAAACTGGAACGCAACGGAATGTTCGTCTATGAATCGGTGCCGGGAACGGCGGTGGAGCATTTTATGGTGACGAATGACGGCGTGAAGTTCATGGTGGAAGGGGATAAGGATGCCAGGATCACTCTTCAGCTGGAGGATGACAGCGACTATGAGGTCT
Organism: uncultured bacterium; assembly: GCA_947063875.1. Classification (GTDB taxonomy): domain Bacteria; phylum Bacillota; class Clostridia; order Lachnospirales; family Lachnospiraceae; genus Brotaphodocola. Next base: position 57,826 of record CAMSTY010000005.1, on the reverse strand, counting down.
ATGTGGATGACATGGCAGTCGGAGGCATGAAGACCAATATGAGCGGTAAGCTGGTGGTAAGCGTAGAACTGAATGAAGGCGTAGGAAGCCATGTAAAAGTGGTGAAACGCTAGGAGGATAAGCGTACATATGGCGAAGGCGAAGACCACCGCGTTTTTCTGTAAGGAATGCGGATATGAATCTGCAAAATGGACAGGCCAGTGTCCGGCCTGCCGGGCGTGGAATACGATGGTAGAGGAGCCGGTGGCAAAAAAGGAAAGTTCGCGGCGCATTGTGCCAGGGGCGGCAAGACAGGCAGCAAAACCGGTGAAGCTTTCCGAGGTTTCAATCAAAGAACAGGACCGGATATCCACCGGATATCGGGAACTTGACAGAGTACTGGGGAGCGGCATTGTAGCCGGCTCCCTGGTTCTCGTTGGGGGTGATCCGGGAATTGGCAAATCCACCATCCTTTTACAGGTTTGCCGGAATCTGGCAGCCGCGGGACACAAAATTTTATATATTTCCGGTGAAGAGTCCTTGAAGCAAATCAAGCTGCGGGCGAACCGCATCGGAGAAATCAGCGGGGAGCTGTTGTTCTTATGTGAGACGAATCTGGATGATATCGAGGGGGCTATCCGGGAGACAAAGCCGGAAGTGGTAATTATCGATTCCATTCAGACGATGTATCGGGATGATGTGTCCTCGGCGCCAGGCAGCGTCAGCCAGGTGAGGGAATCCACCAATATTTTGCTGCAGATCGCAAAAGGGATGGGGATTTCGGTATTTATTGTAGGGCATGTGACAAAGGAAGGCGTGGTGGCAGGCCCCAGAGTGCTGGAGCATATGGTAGATACCGTACTGTATTTTGAGGGAGAACGGAATGCTTCGTATAGGATTTTGCGGGGGGTCAAGAATCGTTTCGGCTCCACGAATGAAATCGGCGTTTTTGAGATGCAGGAACAGGGGCTGGTGGAAGTGGAAAATCCTTCGGAATACCTGCTGAGCGGAAGGCCGCAGGAGGCTTCCGGCGCCGTGGTGGCATGTTCGATCGAAGGGACACGGCCGATTCTTTTGGAGGTGCAGGCCCTGGTGGCCCAGACGAATTTCGGTATGGCCAGGAGGACTGCCGCAGGCACCGATTATAACCGGGTGAACCTTCTGATGGCGGTGCTGGAAAAACGCTGCCATTATGAAATGTCCCGCTACGATGCCTATGTCAATATCGCCGGCGGTGTGAGGATGAACGAGCCGGCGCTTGATCTCGCGATTGTTCTGGCGCTTGTTTCCAGCCTTAAGGACCGGCCGGTGAACCCAAAGTGTATAATCTTCGGCGAAGTGGGACTGTCCGGAGAGGTGCGGGCCGTCTCAATGGCGGAACAGAGGGTGAGAGAGGCCGCCAAACTGGGATTCGAGGCCTGCATTCTGCCTCAGGTGTGCCTCGAAAAAATCAAAAAGGCAGAAGGAATCCGACTGTACGGAGTAAAAAATGTGCGGGAGGCAATCACAACCATTTGATTGTATTAGAAACAATTACTTGACTTTGATTAAGAGTTATGTTAAAATCACTACCATGGCTTATGCGAGCCAGTGGTCAAGGGGGACATCGCTTTTATTTGCGTTGTCCTTTTTGTTAGGAATCTTTTATTGATGAGGAGGAAAAATTATGAAAAAGAGAGTGATTGCACTGACGATGGCTGCTTTGATGGCGGTATCCTTGGGCGCGTGCGGAGGCAGCGGCGCCGCAGACACGACTGCTGCCACAACAGCTGCGGATACGGCTGCTGCCGATGCCGAAGATACCACGGCGGCCGACGCTGAAAAAGCAGAGGGAGAAGCGGCAGGCGATGAGGCCGCGGATAAAGTATATAAGATTGCGACGGATACCACGTTTGCCCCCTTTGAGTTTGAGAACGATAAGGGTGAGATGGTTGGCATCGACCTGGATTTGCTGAAAGCGATTGCCGAGGACCAGGGATTTGAGTATGAATTGGTAGTGGCAGGCTTTTCTGCCGCGACAACTGGCCTGGAAGCCGGAGAGTATGACGCGGTGATTGCCGGGATGTCCATCACGGACGCGAGGAAAGAAAAGTACGATTTTTCTGAGCCGTACTATGATTCCGGCGTGGGTATGGCGGTAAATGCGGATTCCGACATTGCGTCTTATGAGGACTTGGAAGGGAAGACGGTTGCCGCCAAGATCGGCACCGAAGGCTGCACCTTTGCAGAATCCATCGCAGATCAGTATGGATTTACCATTATGCAGTTTGAGGATTCTTCCAGCATGTACCAGGACGTCCTGGCTGGCAATTCCGTAGCCTGCTTTGAGGATTATCCGGTGCTCGGCTATGAGATTTCCCGCGGTACGGCATTTAAAATGCCCTTGGAAATGGAACATGGCAACTCCTATGGTTTTGCGGTTTTGAAAGGACAGAACGCGGAACTTTTGGAGAAGTTTGACGCCGGCCTTAAAAATATGAAGGACAGCGGCAAGTACGATGAGATTTTGGATACCTATATTTCCAAATAAATGACTTAGAAAAAAGGTGATGGTGAAATGGCTTTTGTTGAGGTGCTTGTACAATATTTTCCCTCTTTCTGCATAGCGTTGGGAGAGACGGTGAAACTGACTGCGATTTCGTTGATTTGCGCGACGGTCCTGGGAGTGATTTTCGGACTGTTTAAGGTGTCGGGAGTTACGCCGCTTAAGATGATTGCCAATCTTTATATTGACATCATCCGGGGAACGCCTCTGATGGTGCAGGTGATGATCATATTTTATGGCTTGAGCCAGGTGCTGCGCCCCTACGGTTTTTCCTGGAGCAATATCGGCGGCAATTTTACGGCAGGGGCAGTCACGCTGAGCCTGAACGCCGGCGCTTATATGGCGGAGATTATCCGCGGCGGAATTGAGGCGGTTGACAAGGGCCAGATGGAGGCCGCGCGCAGCTTGGGACTTCCCTACAGCAAGGCGATGAGCAAAGTGATCCTGCCGCAGGCGTTTCGCACCATGCTGCCGTCCATCATCAATCAGTTCATCATTTCCATGAAGGATACCTCCCTGATTTCCGTGATCGGCATTCGGGAACTGACCCAGAATGGCAAGATTATCGCCGCCAATTCGGCCTCGAGGGTGATGGCAATCTGGCTGGTAGTGGCCGCGTTTTATCTGGTGGTATGTACGGCTCTTTCCAAGATTGCTTTGCTGGTAGAGAGGAAGGTGTCCTATGGAAAATAAAAAAATCCTGGTAAAAAACCTGAAGAAAAATTTTGGCCAGCTTGAAGTGCTAAAGAAGATCAGCCTTGAAGTGGAGGAAGGCGAGGTGGTTTGCCTGATCGGGCCTTCCGGATCAGGAAAGAGTACGTTCCTGCGCTGCCTGAACCGTCTGGAGAAAATTACGGCGGGAGAGGTAAATGTGGACGGACATCCCATTTCTGATCCCAATATCAACATTAACCGGGTGCGGGAGAATATCGGAATGGTATTCCAGCATTTCAACCTGTTTCCGCATCTGACAGTGCGGGAGAATATTACCCTGGCGCCAGTAGAATTGAAAAAGATGGAAAAGGCGGCCGCCTCCGATAAAGCATTGGAACTTCTGGAACGGGTAGGACTTGCGGATAAAGCCGATGCTTATCCGGGGCAGCTGTCCGGCGGCCAGAAGCAGCGGGTTGCCATTGCCCGGGCGTTGGCGATGAATCCGGATATCATGCTTTTCGACGAACCAACCAGCGCCTTAGATCCGGAGATGGTGGGTGAGGTGCTGGAAGTTATGAAGCAGCTGGCAGCGGACGGTATGACGATGGTAGTGGTAACTCATGAGATGGGGTTTGCCAGAGAGGTGGCAGACCGGGTGATTTTTATGGATGATGGCTATATTGTTGAGGAAGGAACGCCGGAAGAAGTGTTTGGGAATCCGAAAGAGGAACGGACCATCAGTTTTTTGAATAAGGTGCTTTAAGCGGATTGGAGAATTTTGAAAAGTCAGCCGGTTGCGGCTGGCTTTTTTTACTGGTTCCTTTTAAAAAAAAATCCAGTTGTGGTTTTCGTGAAAAATGGTATAATGAAAATAATAAGCAAACTCGAATGGAGGGGTTTCATGAAGGGACGCATAAATAATAAGTTGGGCGAGATCCGGATCAGTTCCGAAGTGATTGCATTATATGCGGGAATGACAGCAGTGGAATGTTTCGGAATTGTCGGTATGGCGGCAGTCAGCATGAAGGACGGGCTGGTAAAGCTTCTAAAAAGAGAGAGCCTGACCAAGGGGATTCATGTGAAGGTGGAGGACAGCCATATCAGTCTGGAATTTCATGTGATTGTAGCTTACGGCGTCAGTATCTGCGCCGTGGCAGATAATCTGATGGCCAATGTAAAGTACAAAGTAGAAGAATTCACCGGCATGGATGTGGACAGTATCAATATCTATGTAGAAGGTGTACGAGTGATAGATTAAGGAGGACCTACCGGTGAATATACGAGAAATCGACGCCCCGCTGATGAAGCAGGCGTTTTTGGCGGGCGCTCAGGGATTGGAAGCAAAAAAGGAGTGGATTAACGAACTGAATGTATTTCCGGTTCCGGACGGGGATACGGGGACAAATATGACAATGACCATCATGGCAGCAGCCAAAGAGGTGGCGGCGATTGAAAATCCGACGATGGAGACGCTTGCCAGGGCGATTTCCTCTGGTTCTTTGCGGGGAGCGAGAGGAAATTCCGGAGTCATTTTATCTCAGCTGTTCCGTGGATTTACCAAGGAGATCAAGACGCGGGAGACTGTAGATGTGCAGGCGTTGTCCGGCGCTTTTGTGCGTGCCACGGAGACAGCCTATAAGGCAGTTATGAAGCCGAAAGAAGGTACGATCCTTACGGTTGCAAAGGGAATGGCAGATAAGGCCGTGGAGATAGCGGAAAAGACGAAGGATGTGGAAGAATTTGCCAGAGAGGTTATCGCCTATGGCGACCTGGTATTGAGCCAGACACCAGAGATGCTGCCGGTGCTGAAACAGGCGGGAGTGGTGGATTCCGGCGGTCAGGGCCTGATGCAGGTGATGAAGGGCGCCATGGAAGGCTTGCTTGGACAAGCGGTTGACTGGCCGGCAAAGGAGACAGCGCAGGAACCCGATGAACCCTCCTTTTCTGATATCGGCGCAGCTGGCCGGGGCAGCGTGGATGTGTCGGAACTGGACACTTCGGATATTCGTTACGGCTATTGTACGGAATTTATTATCAACGTGGAAGAGAGGTATGACGAAGAGATTGAGCGAGGCTTTAAGTCTTACCTGGAATCGATCGGCGATTCGCTGGTAGTGGTCTCCGACGATGACGTCGTGAAGGTCCACGTGCATACCAACGACCCGGGACTTGCGATTCAGAGAGCGTTGGGTTTTGGCTCGCTCTCCAGAATAAAGATTGACAACATGCGGGAGGAGCATCAGGAACGGCTGATTCAGAATTCGGAAAGGCTGGCAAGGGAACAAAAAGAGGAAAGACTGGCAAAGATGGATAATACCACGGCAAACCAGGGACCGAGAAAGCCTTATGGTTTTATTGCGGTGTCTGTCGGAGAGGGAATGGGAGAGATATTCCGCGGAATCGGTGCAGATTATCTGATTGAAGGCGGACAGACCATGAACCCCAGCACCGAGGATATGCTTATTGCGATTGACCAGGTCAACGCGGATCGGGTTTTTATTTTGCCGAACAATAAGAATATTATTCTTGCGGCAGAGCAGGCAAAATATCTGGTGGAGGATAAGCAGATTATTGTGGTGCCCTCCAAGACAGTGCCCCAGGGAATCACGGCGCTGATCAATTTTATTCCGGAACTGTCTCCGGAGGAGAATCTTGCTGCCATGCTGGAGGAGATGGACCGCATCAAGACCGGACAGATTACCTATGCCGTGCGCAGCACCCAGATTGACGGCATGGAGATTCATGCAGGCGATATCATGGGAATCGGCGATCACGGAATGCTGGCGGTAGGCAGCAGTATCGGGAAGACTGCGCTTGACACCATAAAAGCCATGGTGGATAAAGATTCGGAACTGATCAGCATCTACTATGGCAGCGATGTCAGACCGGAAGAGGCAGAAGCATTGTATGCCAAGGTCCGCAAGGCATGTCCGGACTGCGAGGCAGAACTGCACAATGGCGGCCAGCCGATTTATTACTATCTGATATCCGTTGAGTAAAAGGATGACGGACAATGGCCGGGAAAAGAACCGGCCCGGAATCAGGAAGAAAAACAGAAAATGATATGACTGCACCGGCGCCATCGCTGGTGCGGTTTTTGTTTCTTGCGTGCTTTGGCACGCTTTGATTCAGCATTTGGCAAAATGTGCCGGTGATGCGTTTTGCCGGATTTTGGATGTATGAGCATGAAGGAGAAGATGATGAACCAGGAACCAGTGACAAGTTTAAAGGGAATTGGAGAAAAAACAGGGGCCCTTTTCAAGCGCCTGGGTGTGGAGACCGTGGAAGATTTGCTTCATGATTATCCAAGGGCTTATGACGCCTATGAGCCGCCCGTTGCCATCGGGCAGGTAAAGGAAGGCGGGATCTGTACGGTCTGTGGCCAGCTGATAAAGACAGCTTCCGTGCGCCGGTTTCAGAATATGCAGGTAGTGGTGACTGATGTAAAAGACCTGACGGGACATCTGCAGCTTACCTGGTTTAATATGCCGTATCTGAGAACAACGCTGCAGATGGGGCGGATACTTTTTTTTCGGGGCCGGGTGGTAAAAAAAGGCAACCGTTTGTCTATGGAACAGCCGGAGATCTATACCCGGGAAGCTTATGAGGAGAAGCTTCATTCTTTACAGCCGATCTACGGACAGACGCGGGGGCTGGGGAACAAGGCGATTGTCAGGGCAGTGGCGCAGGCGCTGGAGCAGAGGCAGCTGGAACGGGAATATCTGCCGCTAAAGCTGCGGAAAAAATACGAACTGGCAGAGTATAATTATGCCATGGAACATATCCATTTTCCCTCGGACCAGCAGGAAATGCTGGCGGCCCGCAAACGTCTGGTGTTTGATGAATTTCTTTTTTTTCTGCTGGCGGTGAGAAGGCTGAAGGAAAAACGGCAGGATACGGCAAGTCCCTATCCCATGGGAAAGGCAGAAGAGGTGATCCGTCTGCAGCAGGAACTGCCTTATGACCTGACCGGCGCTCAGAAAAAGGTGTTGGAAGAGGTGGAGAAGGATCTGGCAAGCGGACTGGTGATGAACCGGCTGATTCAAGGGGATGTCGGCTCCGGCAAGACGATCATTGCCATACTGGCTCTTTTGCAGGCTGTATATCACGGATATCAGGGCGCATTGATGGCGCCGACGGAGGTGCTGGCAAAACAGCATTATGAGTCAATGACAGAACTTTTTTCCTCTCACGGAATCGGGAAACAGGTGGTGTTGGTAACTGGGTCCATGACAGCAAAAGAGAAGCGGATTGCCTATGAAAAGATTGCCGGCCATGAGGCGGATATTATTGTGGGAACTCATGCACTGATTCAGGAAAAGGTGATTTATGATAAGCTGGCTTTGGTGATTACGGATGAACAGCACCGTTTTGGCGTGGGGCAGCGGGAAGCGCTGGGCCGGAAGGGCGAACAGCACCCCCATATTCTGGTTATGAGCGCGACTCCTATTCCACGGACACTGGCGATTATTTTATATGGAGATCTGGACATTTCCGTTATTGATGAAATGCCTGCCGACCGTCTTCCGATTAAAAACTGTGTGGTGGATACGAACTACCGGGAACAGGCATACCGTTTTATCGAAAATAGGGTGGCGGAAGGGCAGCAGGCATATGTGATCTGTCCGATGGTGGAGGAGAGCGAGATGATTGAGGCAGAAAATGTGCTCGATTATACAAAAATGCTGAGAAAAAGGCTGCCGCCAGAGATCACGGTGGAATATCTTCACGGAAAGATGAAGGGAAAAGAAAAGAATCGGGTTATGGAACGGTTTGCTGCGGGAGAGATACAAGTATTGGTTTCCACTACCGTAGTGGAGGTAGGAGTCAATGTCCCGAATGCAACCGTGATGATGATCGAGAATGCGGAACGTTTCGGACTGGCCCAGCTGCATCAGCTGCGTGGGCGCGTAGGTCGGGGAAAATATCAGTCCTACTGCATCATGGTAGATGGTTCCAAGGAGGAAGACACACGCAAACGCCTGGATATCCTGAATCATTCCAATGACGGATTTTATATTGCATCAGAGGATTTGAAGCTGAGGGGGCCGGGAGATCTATTCGGCTTGCGGCAGAGCGGGGAAATGGAATTTAAGCTGGCGGATATTTTCACGGACGCGAATATTTTAAAAACCGTCTCGGAGGAAGTAAACAGGATTTTGGATGAGGACCCGGCTCTGGAAGGGGAAGAATATCAGCTGCTGAGAGAGCGGCTGGAAACATACCTTGGCAAAAGTTACGAAAAACTGAATCTGTAAGAAAAAAGCCTCCTGACGAAGATTCCTTCGCCAGGAGACCCTTTTTTTGTTGCTCAGTGCGTCAGCGTTTACTTGCCGGCCATCTGCTTCTCCTGAGCTTCGATCATTTTCTTAACCATATAGCCGCCCACAGAACCATTCTGGGCAGAGGTCAGGTTTCCGTTGTAACCGTTGGATAACGGAACACCCAGTTCCTGAGCCACTTCCATTTTGAAACGATCCAGTGCTTCCTTTGCTTCCGGTACTTCAGCTCTGTTAGAAGATTTGCTTGCCATAATACAGGCCCTCCTTTTCTTCTTTGCCTGCCCTGAGGCAGGCCTTTTTGAAAAGTTCTGCCTCACGACATTTTTGTTTTTTGTTACGCTCTTATTATATGCCTCAGAAAAGATAATACACTAGAAGCTTCTACGTAATTTGTCAAAAATTAGAAAAGGAAAGGCATAGCTGGAAAACCTTCTGAAGGCTTATATTACCCTTCAACAGTAAACTTATAAATAGTTGTCGTTTTATATTCGTCGCCGGCTTTTAAAAACGGGGAAGGGAACTGAGGCTTGTTGACAGCATCCGGATAATGCTGGGTCTCAAAACAATAGCCGTGCCGCGCCCGATATTCGACGCCGTCTTTGCCGATCCCGTTGAGCATATTCCCGCTATAGAACTGAACACCAGGCAAATCCGTATAGACTTCCATCACCCTTCCGCTCTTTTCATCCACAGCTTTTAAGGAAAGCGCAAGTTCTCCCTTTGGATGCTTTAACACCCAGTTATGGTCATAGCCTTTTCCAAAAATCAACGGCTCATAATCTGCGTTAATATCTTGTCCGATCGCTTTTAGCTGGTTAAAGTCCATAGGAGTTCCCGCTACCGGGGCCAGTTCGCCGGTAGGAATGGAATCTTTATCTGCAATAGTAAAATAGTCTGCGTCGATCCAGACCTTCTGGTCAAGAACCTCTCCGGATTCGTGACCGGCCAGATTGAAATAAGCATGATTCGTAAAGTTGGCTACCGTATCGGCATCGGCTGTCATGTGATAGTCCAGACGAAGGCTGTTGTCGCCAGTCAGAGTATAACTCACAGAAATCTTTGCATTTCCCGGATATCCCTGATCTCCGTCCGGACTGAACAAGGAAAAGGTAAGCCGGGTTTTGTCCCCGCTTTCCTCTACCTGTGCATCCCACAGACGGTTACGGTAATAATCCGGCCCGCTGTGCAGATTATTTCTGCCGGCATCGTTGATTCCCAGAGCGTAGGTAACTCCATTCAGAGAAAACGTGGAATTTCCGATCCGGTTGGCATTACGTCCGACAATCTCGCCTAAATGTCCTGACAATGTCAGGCAGCGCTCTACCGTATCACGGCCTAAAAGAACATCCCCCATTTTTCCGTTCTTGTCCGGCACGATCATGGACAGCCAGATACCGCCTAGATTCGTAAAGGAGGCGGATACGCCGTTGTCATTTGTTAATGTATACTTGTCTGCCTGCGCACCGTTCTCCAAAGTGCCGAATACCTCTTTTTTCCATCCCATAAGCTGAAATCCTCCTTAGTTATTGAGTGAATTGTTAAGTGTTTTTATTATACCGCAAGACTTTCAAATAGTAAAGGATGGGTGAAAAATGGAACGAAAAGTGGATTGAAAAAACAGGCCAGGGGTTGGCAGGGGCTGGCTCCCGTTTCCGGGGCAAGTGCTTCCAGGGCAAAAAGACGGCAGTTGTACGGACCCCTTTGAGGTAGCAGCAACGTGCGAAGACACGGCTGCGTAAGAATGTCTGACCGTGACTGCCATCTTTTGGCCTTAGAGACAGCTGACCCGAAACGGGAGCCAAACCTTGCCAGGCCCGGACTCTCCCGGCGATGTTTTTTACGGTTGCGTACCCCCAAAAAAGATCACCACGCACACAAATCCCAAAAGAAGCCACAAGAAACAAAATTTTCAGATGTTTCATAATTTATGCTTGTGCATCAGAAAATTTGATACTATAATGGTACGTGAAACCAGAAAGGAAGTAGGAATATGCGGGTGATAGCCGGAAGTGCAAAGAGGATTTCATTGAAGACGCCAAAAGGTCTGGATACGAGGCCAACCACGGATCGGATCAAGGAGACCCTTTTTAATATGCTGCAATATGACCTGGCAGACTGCTGTTTTCTGGATTTGTTTGCCGGCAGCGGCGGGATCGGAATCGAGGCTTTAAGCCGCGGAGCAAAGCGGAGTGTGTTTGTGGATCAGAGCCGTGACGCAGCGGAGTGTATCCGGGAGAATCTTCAGACGACGCGTCTGTCTGGGCAGGCAGAGGTGATGCAGTGTGACGTCCTGACGGCGCTGCGCAGGCTGGAAGGAAACTATTGCTTTGACTATATTTTCATGGACCCGCCTTACGGGATGCTGCTGGAGAAGAAGGCGCTGGCTTACCTGGCTGATTCCGGCCTTATCCGGCGGGAGAGCATGCTGATCGTGGAGGCGCGCCTGGAAGAGGATTTTTCGTATCTGGAATCCATGGGGTTTCTCATGGAAAAAGAGAAGGCTTATAAAAGCAATAAACACATTTTTATATATCGGGAGAGAAAAAATGACGGTAGCGGTTTATCCGGGGAGTTTTGATCCGGTTACCTTAGGACATATGGATATCATAGAACGGACTGCCAGTATGATGGACCGGGTAGTGGTCGGTGTTTTGCAGAATAGTTCCAAAACACCGTTGTTTTCCGTTGAAGAACGTGTTAAGATGTTAGAGAAGGTTACATCACATTTAGATAATGTAGAGATACGGGCTTTTAACGGTCTGTTGGTGGATTTTGTTCATGATTGTCATGCGAATGTGATTGTCCGCGGACTTCGCGCGATCACGGATTTTGAGTATGAGTTGCAGATGGCGCACACCAACAGAGTGATGGCGCCGGATATTGATACTATTTTTTTGACTACAAATTTGAATTATTCTTATGTAAGTTCTACGATTGTAAAGGAGATCGCATCTTTTGATGGGAATCTTGAGGCATTTTTGTACCCGGATATTGCAAAAATGGTAAAACAGAAGTCACAGAGCCAGAGAAAGAACGGTTGAAGAACATTTGGAATAGCCGGGAAGAACTTAAAAACCGGAACCGGGGATTGATCAGAAATAAGGAGAGGGAAGAATGAGCAGAATCGAACAGTTGATCGGTGAGATTGAAGAATATATTGACAGTTGTAAGTTTTCGCCGTTGTCTAATACCAAGATACAGGTGAATAAGGAGGAGTTGGAGGAACTTCTGGTGGAACTGCGCCTGAGGATTCCGGATGAGATCAAGAAATATCAGAAGATTATCAGCAATCAGGATGCGATTCTTTCGGAAGCGCGAGTGCAGGCAGATACCATTCTGGCTCAGGCTACAGAGCAGACGAACGAACTGGTGAATGAACATGAGATTATGCAGCAGGCATATGCCCGTGCCAATGAGATTGTGGAGGAGGCGCAGGTACAGGCGCAGTCCATTATTGACAGCGCGATGGCAGATGCGGACAACATCCGCCAGGGATCGATTAATTATACGGATGAGATGCTCAAAAGCCTTCAGACGATTATTGAGCATTCCATGGAGGGCGCACAGGGGCGTTTTGCGGAGTATCTGGCTTCTATGCAGTCAACCTATGAGATTATAACAGCAAACCGCAACGAACTGTCCCCGGGGGTTTCTAACGGGCAGGAACTGACAGAAGGGATGCTGTAATAAGGCAGGAGAGGAAGGCGTGGGCCAGTTTCCAGCCTGTATATTGCCGGATGGAAAGTCCGGTGCCCTGGATTACGCTTTTGGTCTGGAAGATTCCGGAGAATCCCCCAAAGGCCACGGCACAGATGACAGCCATCAGGGCTTTTTTGTCATGGAAAAAAGAGCAAAGACTGTTGATTCCGGTAGTGATTTCAGCGGCTCCGGTCAGAAGTGCCCGGACAAAAGGTGTACAGAAAGGGAATTCCTGTATCCACACCACCAGAATGGAAAAAAGCATCAAATATCCGCCGATTATGACCATTGTCTCACAAGCGGCGGCGATGGCATTTTCCAGAGAGAATGTTTCTGCCGTGTGCGGGGTGGTATTTTTGGCAGGGGTTGCATTGCAGGAATCGATGTGATAAAAGTGCCGGGCAGCGAGAGAGAGCGGCAGGATGGGCAGGTACAGGCAGGTAAGCAGAAGGACCGCAGGCGCAGGAGCGGGAAGCTGGGCCCGCACATAGCCCAAAAGGAACATGGGGCTTGGATGGTTGCATATGGCGAGCAGGTAGGCGGCTTCTTTTTTGCTGATGGCTTTTTGCCGGCAGAAGTCGGCGCACATTTTTGCCCCCAGCGGATAGCCGCACAGGAGGCCGCATAATAGGATATAGGAACCGGACAGGGACAGATGGAACAGATGCCGCAGCAGAGGACCGAAGGGACGCATCATCCACTTGGCTCCCCCCAGGGCCGTGATCATCTGAGTGCAGATGATAAACGGGGCCAAAGTCGGGAGCACTACATGAAACCACAGGAGCAGGCCGTTCTGGGCGCCGCGGACAGAGAGGGCAGGAAAGGCCAAAAGCAGGCCAAGCAACAGAATCGGGAGGAACAGGATCATAACCTTCTCCTTTTAGGAGCCAGGGGGAAAATATCCCCCTGTTTTTCTTAATTGTATGAAACGGAGAAGAGATACATTCCGGTTTGTGAAACAGCAATATCAGCGATGCGTCAGTTCCTATACCCTTCGCTTACTTTTTCCAGCCTGGGGATGCCGGAACTTTGAGGAATCAGGCGCATATTGCCGCTTACAAGGGAGACAACCCGGTCACCGGCTACCGAGGCATGGTACATTGTGACTTCGCCAAGGGACTGCAGATTGCTGCCGTCGGTTTTTACGCGCATGTAGGCGGCGTTTTCATCCGCCTGTGCAAGAGAAGAAAAATAAATCCATTCTCCGTCTGCCGTCACATTAAAACTCATGGCAGCCGGATGGCTGTGAATAACCTGCAGATTGCTGCCGTCAGGCCGGATTCTTTTGATGGAACTATCGGTGGAATCCCGGTAGTAGATCCATCCGTTGATTACCTGTATGATCGGGGTGTAAGGAATATCGGTTATGCGTTTTGGGAGTCCGCCGGAGGCGGGCATCTGATAGTTGTAAAAGACGTTCTCTGAGTGGCGGATTCCGGAATAATAAATCACATCATCGTCTACGTCCAAGAGCCAGTACATTTCCGCATCCTGGCCGTCCCTTAGAATCTCCCCGCCGCTTCCATCCGGATGAATCCGGGCGATGATGCTGGTGCGTTCCATTCCGGTAGTGGTTTCATAGTTAAAATAGAGCCACTCGCCGGAGATGATAAACTCGCAGACACCGATGCCAAAAGAACTGGAAGATATATTTGCCGGCAAAAATAATTCCGGCTCGCCGCCTTCCTGGGGGACCTTGTAGATCGAGCCATGAAGGGTTTTGAAGAAGATCTGCCCGTCTGCGATATTGATGCTGCCCCAAAAAGGATCGGGGAGAATGGAATTGATGTCAGCGACGAGGACCTGGCTGTCTTCTCCTGGACGGGCCTTGCAAAGGTTGCCGTTCTCATAAAAATAAATCCATCCGTCAGCTTCTGCCGCTGCTCCGCCGTTTTGAAGATTGCCCGAGGTGTTGCCGCGGGTAGAAGAGGCGGCAAAGGCCAGCTGCGGATATACGGCACAGGAAGAAAGAGGCAGCGCAGGGGCAGGCAGGAAAGACAAAATGAGGGAAAAAGTAATGGTAGCCATATGTTTTTTTGTAAATCGAGTCATAGATGTATTCTCCTTATGAAATCTGGATAACCTGTCATTTTTTCCATTATACCATAATCAGGGAAGAATTGCTTCTGTTTTTGTTATTTTTTCCCGAGTTGATTTTCTTTAGAGCAAAATTATGGTATCATGAGAAATCTCCTGTACAGCGAAAGCAGAAAGAAAGGGATTCCAATGGCTTATGTTGAATTATTAAAAGATATATTATCAGTTCCCCGATATATGGTGAATGGTACAGTATAAGGTGGATGGGAAGCACGCTGAATTTATCAATATTTTAGGGGGTATGAAATATGTTGAAATTATGATATGATGACACCAACTGCAAAAGCAAAGGAAGACAAAAAGAAGGAAACAAAAAGGTGTGAGCGGATGAGATTGCCGGAATTGTTTTTGACGCGGATGAGAGATCTGATGGGTGAGGAGTATGATCAATGGCTGGAGAGTTATGAGGGAGTCCCTGCGCAGGGGCTTAGGATGAATCCGGCGAAACTGACGGCAGAGGAATGGGAGAAGATTTCTCCGTGGGAGATCCGGCCGGTTTTGTGGAATCCGAACGGATATTATTGTGAGCAGGGCAGCCGTCCGGCGAAGGATGTTTACTATTACGCCGGGCTTTATTATGTTCAGGAGCCGAGCGCCATGGCTCCTGCGGCAATATTGAATGTGAAGCCGGGGCAAAGGGTGCTGGATTTGTGCGCGGCTCCCGGCGGGAAAAGTACCGAACTGGGGGCGCAGATGAGAGGGAAGGGACTTTTGGTATCGAACGACGTCAGCGCATCCCGTGCAAAAGCGCTTTTGAAAAACCTGGAGATGGCCGGGATTACGAATGCCTGTGTGACAGCAGAGGAACCGGGAAGGCTGGCAGAGATATTTGGCGAATCCTTTGATAAGATTTTGGTGGATGCTCCCTGCTCGGGAGAAGGAATGTTCCGAAAGGAGCCGGAACTGATAAAAAGCTGGCAGAAAAAGGGGCCGCAGGATTATGTGCCGCTGCAAAGGGAGATCTTAAGCTATGCAGTCAGGATGCTAAAGCCTGGCGGGGAGCTGGTCTATTCTACCTGCACGTTTTCCCTGGAAGAGGACGAAGGGATTGTGGAATGGGCGCTTGCCAATATGCCGGAGATGGAACTGCTTCCCATAACCCTCTGGGAAGGGGCGTCGGCCGGATTTGACAAAAGTCCGGTGATCCGGCTGTTTCCGCATAAGGTAGAAGGGGAAGGGCATTTTGCAGCGTTGTTCCGCAAAAGAGAGGAAAGCGTCAGAAAGCCGGGAGAGAGGACAGAAGAGGGAACAGAAGAGAAGACGGCAGAGAGTCTTGTAGAAAAGAGAGAAGGGCAGACAAAATATAAAAATCATGACAGAAAGAAAGAACGTAAGAGGGAGCCTGCCGACGTCAGGTCTTTAGACGATATCAGCGATTTCCTGAAGTGGGAGGGACTTTTGAGACATCCATTTGACCGGGGAAAGATGATGATAAAAGAGGACCAAGTGTACCTGCTGCCGGAAGGCTTTGATCCAAACTGGCAGCTGCGGTATTTGCGGACAGGACTTTTGCTGGGCAGCGTGAAAAAAGGGCGCTTTGAACCGTCGCAGGCAGCTGCCATGGCGATGGGAACCGACGAGTTTGCCCATACATTTTCCATGAAGAGAGAAGATGAGCGGGTGATTCGTTATCTGAAAGGGGAAAGCCTTTTGCTGAGTGAAGAAGAAGCGGTCTATGATGGATGGGTGCTGGTTTGCGTGGACGGTTTTCCATTGGGATGGGCCAAGGCTTTTGGCCAGGGCCTGAAGAACAAATATTATCCGGGATGGCGGTGGCAATAATGGGGATGAACATACGTTTGGACCGCTTTCTGGCAGATATGGGGAAAGGAAGCCGCTCTGAGATCCGCCAGGCGGCAAAAAAAGGGCGGATTCAGGTGAACGGAAAGATTGAGAAACAGACGGACAGAAAGATCGATCCGGATAGGGATCAGGTAATGCTGGATGGCAAATCGGTACAGTATCATACGTGGGAATATATTATGCTTTACAAACCCCAGGGGGTGATATCGGCTACGGAGGATCTGCATCACCGGACCGTGCTGGATCTGCTGGATGGAGAGAACCGGCGGGACTTATTTCCGGTGGGGCGGCTGGATGTGGATACGGAAGGACTGCTTTTGCTGACGAATGACGGAGAACTGGCACATCGTCTGCTTTCGCCCAGAAAGCATGTGGACAAGGTCTATTTTGCCAGGGTGGCAGGACAGCTGCCAAAAGACGCGAGGGAGCGGATGGCGGCTGGGATGATGCTGGAGGATGGGACCCCGGTGCAGCCGGCAAAGCTGGAATTATTAAAAGATGAAGAATACCAGAATGAGGGAGAGCAGGAGATTCGGATTCTGTTGACGATTCAGGAAGGGAAATACCATCAGGTAAAGAGGATGTTTGAGGCGATGGGTTGCCGGGTGGTTTATTTAAAGCGTCTCTCGATGGGGCCGCTGGTTTTGGATGAGACGTTGCTGCCGGGAGAATACCGCCGTCTGACACAGGAAGAACTGGCGCGCTTGAAGGAAGGCGCCTTTCAGGATCAGAAAACGGATTAAGGAAGGATAAGGGAGACAGTGGATAAAAAATCAGAAGACAGCGGGCAGGGGATCAGGGAGGAACTTTTACATAAGCGGGCGGTGATTTTTGATCTGGATGGCACACTGGTAGATTCCATGTGGATGTGGAAGGCGATCGATATCGAGTATCTGGGAAGATATGGCCATGAATGTCCGCCGCTGCTGCAAAAAGAGATTGAGGGGATGAGCTTTTCCGAGACAGCCGTATATTTTAAGGAGACGTTTGCAATCCCGGACAGTATTGAAAAGATCAAACAGGCATGGACCGAGATGAGCATTGAGAAATATCGCAGCCAAGTGCCGCTGAAGGCAGGAGTCCGGCAATTTTTGGAATTTTTGAAAGAGAAAGGGATTTTTATGGGGATTGCAACCAGCAATGGCAGAGAGATGGTAGATGTGGTGCTGAAATCTCTTGGGATAACGTCGTTCTTTCAGGTGATTGCAACAGCCTGCGAGGTGGCGGCCGGCAAACCGGCGCCGGATATTTATCTGAATGTGGCGCAGAGGCTGGGTGTGAGGCCAGAGCAATGTATGGTTTTTGAGGATGTCCCGGCCGGGATTCTGGCGGGCAAGGCAGCCAAAATGACGGTTTGCGCAGTAGAAGATGATTTTTCTGCCGGTATGCAAAGCGAGAAAAAGCAGTTGGCAGATTATTATATTGAAGACTATTTTCAGCTGCTGGACTGGATGGAAAGGACAGATAAAGGAGACGGAAATGGATGATTTTTTGCCGATATGTCAGCAGGATATGAAAAAAAGAGGCTGGGAGCAGTGCGATTTTGTCTATGTGACAGGGGATGCCTATGTGGATCATCCCTCTTTTGGCACCGCCATTATCAGCCGGCTTCTGGAGGCGAGAGGATACCGGGTGGGTATCATTGCCCAGCCAGACTGGCGGGATGAACAAAGCTTCCGGGTTCTGGGCCGGCCGCGGCTGGGATTTCTGGTATCAGCAGGCAATATGGATTCCATGGTCAATCACTATTCGGTGTCAAAGAAACGCCGCCGCCAGGATTCGTATACGCCAGGCGGCAAGATGGGCAGACGGCCGGACTATGCCACGATTGTCTACTGCAACCGGATTCGTTCGGTGTATAAGGATGTCCCGGTCATTATCGGCGGAATAGAAGCCAGCCTGCGGCGCCTGGCACATTATGATTACTGGTCAAACCGGCTGAAACGTTCCATCCTGCTGGATTCCCAGGCAGACATTCTGTCCTATGGGATGGGGGAACATTCTATCCTCGGGATTGCGGAGGCATTGGATGCCGGAATTGACGTGAAAATGATTACGTTTGTGGACGGGACGGTCTATCGGACACGGAGCCTGGAAAATGTCTATGATTATGAACTGCTGCCGGATTATGAGGAGATGAAAAGGGACAAAAGCCAATATGCCCGCAGCTTCGGCATTCAATACCGCAATACGGACCCCTTTACAGGAAAGCGCCTGGCAGAGCCTTACAGCAGCCGCGGCTATATGGAATATGTGGTGCAGAACCCGCCGGCAAAACCCCTGTCACAGGAGGAAATGGATGAGGTCTATGCACTTCCTTATCAGAGGAATTATCATCCGGTGTATGAAGCGGCAGGCGGGGTGCCTGCAGTGCAGGAAATCAAATTCAGCCTGATCAGCAACCGGGGATGCTTCGGGGCCTGCAGTTTTTGTGCGCTGACCTTTCATCAAGGCCGTATTATTCAGGCAAGAAGCCATGAATCGCTGATTGCGGAGGCGGTAAAATTGACTGAGGAACCGGATTTTAAGGGTTATATACACGATGTGGGAGGGCCTACGGCGAATTTTCGCCATCCGGCCTGTGAAAAGCAGAAGGAAAAAGGGGCATGTCCGAACCGCCAGTGCCTGTTTCCCAAACCGTGCGGGAACCTGAGGGCAGACCATGAGGACTACATTGCGCTTTTGCGCAAGCTGCGGGCCTTGCCGAAGGTGAAAAAGGTATTTATCCGTTCCGGAATCCGATTTGATTATTTGCTGGCGGACAAGAGCCGGGCGTTTTTGAGAGAGCTATGCAAGTATCATGTCAGCGGGCAGCTGAAGGTGGCTCCGGAACATGTATCGGATGCCGTGCTTGGACGGATGGGAAAGCCGGAAAATGCCGTGTACCGGAGATTTGTCCGGGAATATGAGCGGATGAATGAACAGCTGGGCAAAGAGCAGTATCTGGTCCCTTATCTGATGTCGTCCCATCCAGGTTCCACGCTGAAAGAAGCGGTGGAACTGGCAGAATATCTGCGGGAACTTGGCTATATGCCGGAACAGGTGCAGGATTTTTATCCGACGCCGTCCACGATATCCACCTGTATGTACTATACCGGGCTGGACCCGCGCACCATGCAACAGGTGTATGTGCCGGTCAGTCCGCATGAGAAAGCCATGCAGCGGGCTTTGATCCAGTACCGGGACCCCAAAAATTACGATCTGGTGGTGGAAGCTTTAAAGCTTGCCGGGCGGACAGATCTGATTGGATACGATAAAAAATGCCTGGTTCGTCCTCTGGCGGAAAAAAGAAGCCTCCGGGAAACCAAGGCTCCTTCCAAAAGCAGAAAAAAGACGATTCGCAGTGTCCATCAGAAGAAAGGAAAAAGGTGACAGATATGAAAATTGCAATCGTGACTGGCGCGTCCTCCGGAATGGGCCGGGAGGCAGTAATCCAGATTGCGGACCGGTTTGGCGGGCTTGCTGAGATCTGGGTGGCTGCCCGGAGGAAGGACCGCCTGGAAGCGCTTCGCAGGGAAGTTCCGGTTCCTGTGCGCATTTTTTTGCTGGATCTGGCCGAAGCGGGTTCTTTGGATGTGCTGCGCCGGGAACTGCAGCAGAGAAAGCCGGAGGTAAAGATACTGGTCAATGCCGCCGGATATGGAAAAATCGGCAATGTAGGAACAGCCGGCCTGCCGGAGGAGACAGGCATGGTGCGGCTCAATTGTGAATCGCTGTGCGCGTTGACACATCTGACGCTTCCTTACATGAGTAAAAACAGCCGGATTCTGATGTTTGCTTCCGCAGCCGGATTTCTTCCGCAGCCGGGGTTTGCGCTTTATGCGGCGACCAAGGCATTTGTGCTCAGCTATAGCCGGGCACTGAACGTGGAACTGAAGCCGAGGAATATAGTGGTAACGGCTGTCTGCCCAGGCCCGGTGGCAACGGAATTTTTCGAGACAGCTGAGACCTGTGGACAGATGCCTTCTTATAAGAGGCAGTTTATGGCCAAGCCGAAATCCGTAGTCCGTAAGGCGTTAAGGGACAGTATGATGGGGAAGGAGATTTCTGTGTACGGGATGGCGATGAAAGGATTTCGTGTTTTGTGCAAGGCGGTCCCTCACAGACTGATCCTTGCGTGGATGGAGAGGAGGGGCGGCGGCCATGAAGAAAGATAAGGGACGGTATGGATACCGGGACAGCATCCGGCGAATGCGTCTGATGATCACGGTGGTTCTGGCAGCGGCGATCCTTGCCCAGCTGCTGGCCCGTTTCCTGACGGATAATCAGGCGGCGAAAAATATTCTGACCGTGATGGCGATTCTGACCGTGCTGCCAATGGCAAATATGGCGTCCCCGCTTCTGGTTTCCTGGCGTTACCGGACGCCGCCGGAAGAATTTCATCAGAGGGTGCAACCCTATGAAGCTGCCTGCCTGATTCTCTATGACCTGATTTTGACGACAAAAGAGTATGTGATACCTGTGGATGTGATTGCCATTCATCCTCAGGGGATTTATGCGTACTGTACGGCGAAAAAACTAGATATAGCAAAGGCGGAAAGGTCGCTGAATGCACTTCTTTTGGCCAACCGGCTGGAGCAGAAGATAAAATTGATCTGCGAGGAAAAGAATTTTTGGCGGCGGCTGGAGAGCCTGAAGCCGGCGGATTTTGCCACAGATGACGGGACTGCAGAGTATGCGGCGTCGCTGCTGAAGAGTTTTTCAATGTGAGAAAAGGGAAAAAGGGGATAACACCGGGGAGGATGACGGCGGAATATGCAGACAATCGAAGTAAACAAAAACGAGGCCGGGCAGCGTCTGGATAAGATGCTTGGAAAATACTTAAATCTTGCCCCAAAAGGGTTCCTCTATAAAATGATGCGCAAGAAGAACATCACTCTCAACGGCCAAAAATGCGACGGATCGGAAAAGCTGGAAGAGGGCGATCAGATCCGGCTGTTTCTGGCGGACGAAACCGTGGAGAAATTTTCTCAGATAAAAGTGCAGCAGGTGGCAAAAAAATCGTTGGATATCATATATGAAGACGAACATGTTCTGCTGGTGAATAAGCCGGCGGGAATGCTTTCCCAGAAGGCAAAGGATACGGATGAATCACTGGTGGA
The DNA here is from genome assembly GCA_947063875.1 of uncultured bacterium. Lineage (GTDB taxonomy): Bacteria > Bacillota > Clostridia > Lachnospirales > Lachnospiraceae > Brotaphodocola. The sequence goes on along the minus strand of CAMSTY010000005.1, from coordinate 36,665 downwards.
ATATGTGATCGATTACCTTCTTTCTTCGGGGCAGCTTACGAAGGAGGATTTGCGCAGCTTCCGCCCTTCGGTCTGCAACCGCCTGGACCGGAATACCAGCGGACTGGTGGCCGCCGGGAAATCCTTGGCCGGACTGCAGCTTTTATCGGCAGTGCTGCAGGATCGTTCCTTGCATAAATATTATCTTTGTGTAGTGAGAGGAAAGGTGAAAGGGCAAAATCAGATCCAGGGAACGCTGGTGAAGGACGAGAGGACGAACCGGGTGACAGTGCAACTGTGCACAGAAGGAAAAGACGCCAAAGGGGATGCGATATTTACCGAATATGAGCCTTTGGATTACCAGGGGGGATATACTCTTTTGCGGGTGAAGCTGATCACCGGCAAGACGCATCAGATCCGGGCGCATCTGGCAGCAATCGGACACCCGATTGCTGGGGACTATAAGTATGGAGATCCGGGAACGAATGCGGAGGTAAAAAGAAAGTATGGGATTGGCAGCCAGATGCTTCATTCGTTTCAGATGAAATTTCCCGGGATGCCAGAGCCGCTTGGCGCTTTAAGCCAGAAATGCTTTATGGCTCCGGTGCCGGAAGGGTTTCAAAGGATGTTTGCTCAAACAGACTGGCCTGCCATCAGGGTGAAGGGAAAGAGCGGGTGAAAGGCATGGCTGTGAAAGAAAACAGAGCGTGAAAGGCATGACTGTGAAAGGAAACAGAGTGTGAAGGGCACGGCTGTGAAAGGAAAGAGCGGGTGAAAGGCATGGCGGATCGGAAAAGGGAAAATAAAGCTTGTCGGAAGAAACGCTAAAGGGAGGTACAAGCGATGGAACGGAAAAAAATGGATGCAGCCATGGGGGCGGCTATGGATGCGGTCGGACGGCTGCATTTGTATCTGCTGCGTTTTCTGACAGGAACGCTGACAATATTTCTGATACTGACGCCGCCTGTGGGGATCTGGATGATCTCGCAGATGAGGCGATTTGGCGTTTTCCGGGACTTTTTCGGGTATTTGAGACATTGGACGTCGATCGGCTCACTTGCTGCTTTTCTTCTGTGTTATCTGGGAATGTTCCTCTCTTTGTTTTGGCTCTGCCTAATCTGCAAAAGGCTGCGCATTATGAAGCGGCTGATTGTCTGGAGCCTGATATGGGTGCCGTTTCTTAATTATGGACTGGCATGGTATGTAAGAGGACTGGCATGTCAGGAAATCGATCATAATGTCCATAAAATTCGCCTCGATGATGTGCGCGTGGAGCATCAGATCTGTCAGACCCGCTACCCGCTTTTGCTCGTACACGGCGTAGGCTTCCGTGATTTTCATTATTTCAATTATTGGGGGCGGATTCCCAGGGAACTGGTAAGAAACGGAGCCAGGGTTTTTTACGGGCATCAGGAGGCCTGGGGGACCGTGGAAGACAATGCCGCGATTCTGCAGGAAAAAATCAGGGAGATCCAGAAAGAAACCGGGGCAGAAAAGGTGAATATCATCGCCCATTCCAAGGGAGGGCTGGATTCCCGGTATCTGGTCAGCGGACTGTCAATGGCGCCCTGTGTGGCCACTCTGACTACCATTAACACTCCGCACCGGGGTTCCGCTTTGGTGGAGTTCCTGATGCGGCTGCCGGACCCGATGTACCACATGGTCTGCCGGCTGATTGACCGATATTTCAGGATGCTGGGGGATAAAAACCCAAACGCCTACGTGGCAAGCCGTCAGCTTTCCTGTGCTTATGCCGCGGAGTTTAACCGGCGGTATCCGGATGCAAAAGGAGTCTGGTATCAGAGCTATGCCAGTCTGATGAAGCACGGATTAAGCAGCAAGCTTCTCTGCGTCCCCTATTGGATTTTAAAGGTGCTGGATGCCCCTAACGACGGCCTGGTGACGGTGGAGTCTGCACAGTGGACGAATTTCCAGGGGGTTGTGACAAACCGTTATCTGCGGGGAATCTCCCATGGCGATATGATTGATCTGACAAGGGAAGATTACCGGGATTTCAAGGTGCTGGAGTTTTACATTCAGCTGGTAAAAAAGCTGGGAGATATGGGATTTTAGAATGGAAACAGGATGAGGAAAAAGAGGGGAGAACATTATGGCAAAGAATCGGCAGGAAAAAAGGAAGGCTTGGTCGAAGGAACAGCTGGCGGAGAGGAAGATGGCGATGGAACGCCTCCATCCGGGATTTGTAGATATGGAACTGCGGCTTAGGATGTGGCTGGGTCTGATCCTGATCAGCCGTATGTTCCTGCATGGGGTGAGTATTATTCTGGAGGTGGAGTCCATAGGAATGTTATTGCTGCTGCCGGTGAATCTGCTGGTTTGTTATGGATTTTACCTGGTGTGTATCCAGCAGGAGTGGAAAATTGCCTGGGCATTTCTGCTTTTCCGGAGTATGGAACTTGGACGGATGCTGGTGAGAAGCCTTCCGAATCTTTTTTACTTTAATTTTTGGGGAGATCTATGGTGGGTGGTTACGGTGACGTCGCTGGCGTTAGATATTGCTTTTCTGGCAGCAGTGGCGTGTGTCCCGGCAATACACCGGTTTGTGGAACGGGAGAAGATCGTGTATTCAGGAGTGGAGATTGGGGGAGAGGAAACAAGGGATGAACTGGGGAAGGCTGGCTTACATGAGATGGGAATGGGAAAAGGAACCGGCCCCAATTAGGCTCTGCCTGCAGCCAAAACAAACAGAATAGGATAGGATGGTAAAAACGGGATTCCTGGAAACAGGAGTCCTTTTTTATGCTTTTTGTTGGATGTTTCTTAATTCCGCCCGGGATTTCCATAATCATTTTAGTGGGGAGGCGGAACAGGTGGATGGCATTTTATCTTTGTCTCCGAAAGCATATATCAAAAAATTGCAGTTTGCGCAGGGATGCATGAGAGAACTCTTTTCTACGTGGCTGGAAATCTTTGTTGTGCATATTTTCTGGTAAAAGAAATAAACTTTTCTACACCGCTGTTTATATATTTCCCCTTTTTCCAGACAAGACCGATATCCTGTGAGATAAGGGGAATAATAGGAATTTTAATAAAACCTGGGGAAGAAGGCAGTATGGAGGAATACAGACAGGCTCCGCCCAGATTTTCAGATATAAACTTTTTAATGGTATAAAGCTGGCTGGCATGCATGATAATATTGGGTTTAATGCCAATACTCTCAAAAAGTGCACTAAGAGTAGTATTCTGAACGGAATCCGTATTGTACATGATAAGAGATTCGTCTTTCAGCATTTCTATAGATATTTCTTTCATCTGCGCAAAGCGATGCTCTGGCGATACACATAACACAATGTGGTCGGCAAGGATTCGGTAGGAATTCATTTTATCAATATCATAAAAGTGCATATTAACAAGAGCCAGATCCAGCTCATCTTCCTGAACCAAAGCAGCCGCTCGGATAGATCCATATTCAAAGAGTTCTATAGGAATATTCGGATACTCTTTTTTAAAGGCAAGTAACATCTCTGGATAGAACAGAGTACTTAACAGGGGCGGAATTCCAACTTTAACAGGAAGGATCTGTTTTCCAAGATCATAGAGTTGAGAGGATGTCTGCCGTATAAACTGCAGGAGGACATTGGCTTTTTGATAAAATAGTTCGCCCTCATTGGTAAGGATCAAATGGTTTTTAGATCACGTAAATAAATTGATAGAAAATTCTTTTTCCAATTCACGGATGGCATTAGAAATGGCTGGCTGAGTTACATAAAGCTTCTGGGCGGCCTGAGTGATACTGTGGTATTGGCTTACGGCACAGAAATATTCCAGTTGACTAATTTTCATAACATCCCTTCTCCTTCTATTGGGGTTTCATTTTGTAGAAAAAATTGGTTTACAATTGAAAAAAGTATAAAATCACAGTATATATGTGACAGTATAGCATATTTTTGGAGAAAATGCCGAAAATATCGGCTATATTAATTAAAATTTATAATGGTATTTTCTAAAGTAAATATACAGGACAAAAGGGTTTTGATACGATGATGCTACAGCGAGGAAATATGAAATCGGCCGAATTATTACTCGTATGAATTAAGAAGAGGACCTTATAGGAAGGAAGTTGAAATTGTGGAAGGATGCTTTTTGAAGACAAGTGATAACAAAAACATATATTTTGAAGTATATGGTGAAGGGGCCCCTATTGTTATAATTCCAGGTTTTTTGTGTACTTCAAAATTTTTTCAGCGAAATGTTCCTGAGTTAAGCAAGCATTATAGAGTAATTATTTTGGATCTCAGAGGATTTGGCTATTCTACAAAATGCGAAGAGGGCATGAATCTGTCCAGAATGGCGGAAGATGTGAAAGAATTGATTGATTATTTGGGATTAGATGATGTAACACTGCTTGGCTGGTCAATGGGAGGAAACATTGCTATGATGTATTATCAGATGTTTGGCTCCTATAGACTTGCCAAAATAGGAATATTAGACAGTACACTTTTCCCTTATGGAGAAGAAAAACACAATGCTCACAATCTGGCTGGGTATAACCTGGAAAAATTCTGTGAGCAAATGAAGAATGCCTATTCTGATTATAAGGTATATTGTGAAAACTTTGCTGTCTCGCTTTTCAAGAATCCAATATGTAAGTTTTATTAAATAGTAAGTTTTGTTGGATTGTATCAGGAGTATATTTAGACGGAGCGGTAATCATAATTGGAAATTTGAGGCAGTCCGTGTCTGGTTTTCTGTTGCTGGTTCTGTTAAGGATTTCACTACCCATATGGGATGTGCCAGGGCACTGGGAAACGCAGCATTGGATAACCGGATGCCAGAGCGTTCGCTGTGGGTTTTGTTTGCGGAATTGAGTAAGAATCTGGAATGAGAGGAAGTGAGGGCGGCCATATGGCGGCCCTTTGAAGTTTCTTGTTTGAAATTTTCCGGCGCAAGTTTCCCGGCAAGTCCCCCGGCCAAAATTTGTCTATTTACTTTTCGGGAATGTATGATATAATGAGGAAGTGCGCTGATGCGCACGCATTATCATAAAATCAATCAAAGTTAAATCGTCGCGTGGCCGCGTTTAACTGTGTTTGAGGTTATATTGTTTTGCCTTGTCGTGACATTTTTTTGTGGCGAATGGCGAAGCATACCCATTTTCAGACACAGTTCCCGGTTTGTAAACTGGAGGAACGTTATGTGGTATGTTATGCAGGTGCGGACTGGAAGAGAGGGGGAGACCGTTTCCATGATCCGCCAATATGTGGCAGACTCCAGCCTTGGAGAATGCTTTTTACCAAGATATGAACAGAAAAAGAAGTACGCAGGCGCCTGGCATATAGTCCAGGCGCTTTTGTTTCCTGGATATGTATTTGTGGAGACGGAAAAGATTGAAAAATTTTATATGGAACTTAAACAGGTGCCGGAATTGACAAAGATTCTGGGAACAGGAGAAAAATGGACTTCGATTATCGACGAGGATCTGCGGGTACTGGAGCAGCTGCTCAATGAAGAACGCCTGGTGGCGATGTCTACCGGATATATGGAAGGCGATCAGGTGATGATACTGGAAGGGCCGTTGGAAGGCCTGGAGACCGTGATCCGCAAGGTTGACCGGCATAAACGGACAGCGCTGGTGGAAATGCATATGTTTGGCCGGGTGCAGGAAGTGGCGGTGGGGTTGGAGGTTGTAAGGAGAGTATGAAGAGTAAAAGAGTGTTTGGAAGGGAAGGGAATCCCTTCCTTTTTTCTATGTATAAAACATTAAAAAAGTTTATTGTCAGAAAAGCTTAATTAGAAAAATTTCCAAGATTTAGCAGGAGAACCGATTATGGAGATCAGAAACGACCCAAGGTTTCGAGGCATCGAACCACTGAAGAGGAAGCTGTGGCTATCCTCCCCGACCATGCATGGGGAGGAACTGCAGTATATCACAGAGGCTTACCGGACGAACTGGATGAGCACGGTAGGAGAAAATATCAATGAACTGGAACGGCTGGCAGAAAACTATATCGGCGTCAGGCATGCGGTTGCCCTTTCCTCCGGTACGGCGGCGCTCCATCTGGCGGTCAAGCTGGCCGGGGAAAGGCTGTATGGCCAGCCAAGAGTCGGGCATGGGACGCTGGAAGGCCGACGCGTCTTCTGCACGGACATGACGTTTGACGCCACGGTGAACCCAGTTGCCTATGAGGGCGGGGAGGCCGTCTTTATTGATACGGAGGGCGGGACCTGGAACATGGATCCCGAAGCGCTGCGCATTGCATTCGAGAGGTATCCGGATGTCCGACTGGTAGTGGTGGCCCATCTGTACGGGACGCCGGGAAAGATGGAGGGAATCCGTTCCCTGTGCAGGCAGCATCAGGCGCTTCTGATTGAAGATGCGGCAGAGAGCCTTGGAGCGACCTACCAGGGGAAGCAGACCGGCGCCTTTGGGGACTATTCCATTATCAGCTTTAACGGGAACAAGATCATCACCGGAAGCTGTGGCGGGATGCTTCTGGTGGAAGGGGAAAGGGAGGCGAACAAGGCCAGGAAATGGTCCACCCAGTCCCGGGAGGATGCCCCCTGGTACCAGCATGAGGAACTGGGCTACAACTACCGGATGAGCAATGTGATCGCCGGCGTGGTGAGGGGGCAGTGGGGGCATCTGGAGGAACATATCAAGGCAAAGAAGAGGGTTTATGAACGGTACCGCGAGGGGCTGAAGGGACTGCCGCTGCGGATGAATCCGTATGAGGAGGGGATCAGCAGACCCAATTACTGGCTGAGCTGTATTCTGATCGATCCGGATGCCATGTGTGAAACGGTCCGGGGGGAGAGGCAGGCGCTGTATGTCGGGGAACCCGGGAAAAGCTGCCCGGATGAGATCCTGGGGGCGCTGGCGGCTTTCCATATGGAAGGCCGCCCGATCTGGAAGCCGATGCACATGCAGCCGATCTACCGGAACCATGCCTTCGTGACAAGGGAAGGGAACGGGAGAGGGAGGAGCAACGCTTATATAGAAGAAGGGGGAGCGGTGGATGCTGGGGCGGATATTTTTAACCGGGGCTTGTGCCTGCCGTCGGATAATAAGATGACAGAGGAGGAGCAGGGACTGGTGATCGAGGTGGTGAGGCGGTGTTTTGGGTGAGGGATAACATCATTGAGGATGAAGCAAAATTTCTGAATGCTACAAATTTTCCGATGAAAATGAATCCGTATGATGTAGAGAATAGTGAGTTCTGGCCCAGTCGTCTGATCATAGATCTGAGTGTTATTTGCAAACAGGTCAGGGATGAATGGGATGTCTGACATATAAAAGAAACAGGAAAGTTCAGCCTGTCGGAGATCCTGGAAGCAATCGTTTCCATACAATGCAGAGGATTGTGTCTTCCAAGTGACAGTAAGAGGGTGCTTTGGCAGCAAGATGTGGTAATAGATGCCATCAAGGTGTGCATTGAATAATTGGAGATTATATTGTATGGAAAAAGCAAAAAGAGGCTTATATGCTCTTTTCTTTAAACGGCTGATTGATGTCATATGCTCTTTGCTAGTGCTGATACTGTTTTGTTGGCTGTATGTCATTATAGCAATACTTGTTAGGGTAAAACTAGGATCGCCGGTATTGTTCAAGCAGGATCGTTTGGGGAAAATCGACCTTAAAACTGGCAAAGAAAGAATCTTTCGTTTGTATAAATTCAGAACCATGACAGATGAAAGGGATGAAAAGGGAGAAGTTCTCCTAGACAGTGTAAGACTGACATCTTTTGGATCATGGCTGCGCCGGACCAGCATTGATGAAATCCCAGAGTTTTTTAACATCTTGAAAGGAGACATGTCCCTGATAGGCCCAAGACCATTGCTGGTAAGATACTTTGACAGATATAACGAAGAACAACATCACAGGCATGATGTGAGACCGGGACTAACTGGATATGCACAGGCACATGGAAGAAATAGCGTGTCCTGGGAAGATAAGTTTGCGATGGATGTATGGTATACAAAGAATGTTACTTTTATCAATGACGTGAAGATTGCCCTGGATACTATACGAACTGTCATAAAACGAGAAGGAATCAGTTCCGAGACGTCGTCAACGATGGAGGAATTTATGGGAACACCAGAAGGGGTAAAAGCGCAATGGAGGACACCAGATTGAACAGGCTTATTATTATCGGCGCCAGCGGACATGGGAGGGTCGTGGCTGACATTGCAAAGCTGAATGGCTATGAGGACATTGTATTTCTGGACAACAATTCCGGATTGAAAGAATGTGCCGGGTATCCGGTACTGGGTCCGGATACGATGACTGCAGGTCTTCAAGGCAAAATCATTGTCGCTGTTGGTAATGCTTATATCCGCAAGAGATTGATGAATAGAGACCAGGGCAGAGACTTTCCTATTTTGATTCATCCGAATGCTGTGATTGCAGAGGATGCGGTTATAGGCGAAGGGACTGTAGTAATGGCCGGAACTGTAGTCAATTCCGGAGCCAGAATTGGCAATGGCTGCATAGTAAACACTTCCAGTTCCATTGATCACGATTGTGCAGTCGGTGATTATTGCCATGTATCGGTAGGAGCGCACTTGTCTGGAACCGTATGTATTGGAAGCTGTAGCTGGGTGGGCGCAGGTGCGATCATTTCTAATAATGTTAATATCTGTTCCAATGTCACTCTTGGCGCCGGAGCAGTAGTCATAAAGGATATAGAGGAGGAAGGGACCTATATAGGGGTTCCTGTTAAGAAAATGCTGAAAGATAAGGCTTCAGAATCCAGATTCGGGGGGGGGTATTTCTCCTATAAGATAATTACAAACATACGGTTCTTTACCGTTCCTGCAAATGTTTGCAGAAGGGGGCGTAGAAGGACAGCATGATTCGGGAAATAGCTATAGACAATGCTAAAGCGTGGGATGAAATCGTAAGGTCTTTCCCTGATTATGATGTTTTTTATCTTTCCGGATACTCAAAAGCATTTATGAAGGAAGAACCCAAAAATGGCATGCCATTGCTTCTGCTATATGAAAGTGGTGCGGATCGTGCGATCAATGTAGTTTTAAGACGTGATGTGGCGCAGGATGAGAAATTAAGCGGAAAAATTAAAGAAGGCCAATATTATGATCTTATAACACCATATGGTTACGGAGGATTTTGGGGAAATGTTTCCGATTGGAAAAAACTGAATAATGAGTATACAGATTATTGCATGAGAAACCGCTATGTTTGTGAGTTTGTGAGATTTGAACTTTTTACCGATTATTATAAGCATTACGATGGAGATGTAGAGACAAGAATGCATAATGTAGTAAGGTCGTTGGAAATGCCGCTTGATGCTATGTGGATGGATTTTAAGCAGAAGGTCAGGAAAAATGTCAAGAGGGCTAATACATATAATCTTGAAATCCTTATCGAAAATAACGGCGCTTATTTAGAAGACTTCCTGCGAATTTATTATTCTACTATGGACCGAACAGATGCCGAACATGAGTACTACTTTTCAAAACAGTTCTATGAAGATCTGAACGAAATGAAAGATAATATAATGTATTTTCATGCTGTTTATGAAGGAAAGATCGTATCTACGGAGTTAGTAATATATGGTGCGGAAAATGGTTATTCCTATCTTGGGGGGACAGACAGGGAGTATTTTGATGTTAGGCCAAATGATTATCTGAAATATGAAATTATTAAATGGGCTAAAGAGAAGGGACTGAAGAATTTTATCCTTGGCGGGGGGTATGGCGCAGATGATGGCATTTTTCAATATAAGTTGTGTCTGGCACCAAATGGATTGTACGATTTTTATATAGGTAGGAAGATTTTTGATAAAAGCAGTTATGATACATTGGTCGGATTCCGGATAGGGGAGGAATTGAATGGTAAGTACTTTCCTCTGTATAGGAGTTAAAGATAATGTACAAATCGTTTATTAAGCGGATTTTGGATATGGCTATATCTGGAATAGCACTAATGTTTTTTTCTCCATTGATCATTGTTGTTGCGATTATGGTGAAAATTAAGTTGGGATCTCCGGTAATATTTAGACAAAAGCGTCCAGGCAAAGATGAAAAAACTTTTGAAATGTTTAAGTTTCGAACTATGACAGATAAAAAGGACGAAAACGGGAATTTGCTACCCGATAAAGACCGGCTGACAAGATTTGGAAAGGCACTTAGATGTTCCAGTATTGATGAAATCTTGGAATTGGTAAATATTTTTAAGGGTGATATGGCAATAGTTGGTCCTCGCCCATTGCTGATGCGATATCTTCCTTATTACAAATCAGAGGAAAGGATACGCCATTCTGTTCGTCCAGGACTTACTGGGTTGGCACAGATTAACGGGAGAAACAACGTGGGGTGGGATGAACGATTAGGTTTCGACATAGAGTATGTCAATAATATTACATTCCTGGGGGATCTCAAGATTATTTTGATGACAATAGTAAAGGTTTTAAAACATAGTGATATAGCATCGGGAGAGCAGCTGATCATGCAAGATTTAGATATTGAGAGGCAGTGGATGGATGAGAATAGTTCAAAGGGAGAATAATCTTATGGATTTCAAAATTTTGCATGCTTTGGATATAGAAAACCATAAAGAAGAAATGGTTATCCTTATGGAAATGGTGTTGAGAGACAATATTACACAGAATTATCCTTCTAATCAGGCGGAAGAGTATGTAAAAAAAATTCCGAGATATATCGATGATGGTTCGGCGATTGTTACGGGAGCCTTTGCGAATGGAAATTTGGTTGGCTTTTCCTGGGGATATGAATTAACTATATTTGGCGAAAGAAGAGTGCACATCGATATGATTGGTGTCGATCAGGACAGCAGAAAACGCGGAATTGCAAAAAAACTCATAGAACTTCAAATTGACGAAACTAGAAAACGCGGAATCAGAATTATCGAGGCAATGATCACAAGAGATAATGAGAATTCTTACAATTGGTTTCGTTCCATGGGATTTAATGATGAGAGAATCAAAGTGAGAAGAGATTTGGAGTAATAAGAATGACACAGATAATTGGAAAGATTCAAGTGGAACCGAATAATTATAAAATAAAATTTCTTTACTATAACAGGGCACGCGATGCCATGTTCGATGCAGTTAATGAACTGTATAAAAAGGGTTATAAGGATATTTATATACCTGGGTATATTGGGTGGTCGCCTAAAGAGGGAAGCGGGATATTTGATCCGTTGGAAGCGATAATTGGACTTAATAGACACTATTATCGAATGACGAAAGAATTGTTGATCGATAAAAAATGTCTTGATGCGCAGATGAAGAGTAGCAGTATTCTTCTAATAGTTAATTATTTTGGTTTCAGAGATTTCAGTATTCAGGGAATTGTTGAGAACGCCCATAAAAAGAACTGTATTGTGATTGAAGATAATGCACATGGATTTTACACGTACTTCTGTAAAGGAAGCATTGATTCGGATATGACATTTTTTTCATTACATAAAATGTTTCCATTTTCAACAGGCGGAGGACTGGTTATAGAAAAAGGCTGTTTTGATAAGCTGCATGATTTGAAAGAGTCTATGGAATTTAATCCTTTCCAATACAACTATAATGCGATAGCAAAGAAACGGCTGCAGAATTATAAAAAGTTATTGAATTTATCAGATAAGTATAAGTTGTATTTTGAGCCGATCAGGGAGGCGGAGTATCTGAAAAAAAATGTTCCACAGACGTTTCCAATACTTATAAAAAAGGGAAATCGAAATAGAATATATGAGATCATGAATGGTTCAGGATATGGTGTGGTTTCTTTGTATCATACTATGATTGAAGAATTAAGGAATGAAGAACACAACGATGCAATGTGGGTGTCACAAAGAATTATGAATCTTCCTGTTCATCAAGATGTGAGAGAAGAGCATTACGAGTTAATGCTTAAGAAGCTTGCAGAAGCATGTGAATTTACAGACTAAGGGAGAAGATGAGATGAGGGTTCTTATATTGTCAAATAATGCTGCAGGTTTGATGAGCCTTAGGGAAGAATTGATTACTGCATTAACTGAGTTATGGGAAGTCTTTGTGTGTGTTCCGCCTGATGACTATAGCAAACAAATAGAAAAGACGGGTGCAAAACTGATAGAGTTATCATTTGATCGCAGAGGTAAAAATATTATAGGCGAGTTATCATTGATGAAAAACTACAAAAGGTTGATTCATGAAAATAATCCGGAAATCGTTTTAACATATACCATAAAACCTAATATATATGGCGGAATAGCAAGCAGATTATCAAAGACCCCATACATTATCAATGTGACTGGTTTGGGAACTGAGTTGCAGAGTAATTCCCTTTTCTCAAAATTCTTATTTAGGCTATATGTATTCAGTGCAAGAAAGGCAACGAAAGTATTCGTTCAAAATAGTTCCATTAAAGAATGTTTTAACAAGATGCGTGTTATAAAGAACTGTGATATGCTGCCCGGTTCCGGTGTGAACCTCGAAAAACATTCACTTGAAACATATCCTTCTGAAGATAATGGACTTCGATTTTTATTTATCGGAAGAGTCATGAAGGACAAAGGGATTGAGGAACTGATATATGCTGCAAGGAAAGTACATGAATCACATAATAATGTTACATTTGACTTGATAGGATATTACGATGAAAGCGAATACAAAGAACAGATTGACGAATTAATACGACTTGGAATAATGAAATTCTTTCCTTTTCAGGAGGATATACACGATGTAATTAAAGATCATCATTGCATTATCCACCCATCCTATCATGAAGGTATGTCAAATGCACTTTTAGAGGCGGCCGCAGTTGGAAGACCAGTAATAGCGTCTAACATACCCGGATGTAAGGAAACATTTGAAGATAAGGTTACAGGTATAGCAATAAAGGTTCGAGATAAAGAAGACCTGGTTCGTGGTATAGAAGATTTATTGTCTTTAACAAAAAGTGAAAGAGAGCAAATGGGAAAGAAAGGTAGAAAGAAAGTTGAATCATTCTTTGATAGGAAAATCATAATTGATAAATATATAGATGAAATTAAAAAGATAGAAGGAGCTATTGGATAAAATGAATCTATATGAAAAGTTGATTAATAAAGAAGAAAAGCTGTCTTTGGTTGGTCTTGGTTATGTTGGCATGCCTATTGCAGTTGCATTTGCAAGAAAAATTGGTGTTATTGGTTTTGATTTGAACATACACAAGATTAATCTGTATAAAAATGGTATTGATCCGACACATGAGGTTGGAGATGAAGTTATTTCAAAGAGTAAAGTAGAATTTACAGCTGATGAAACAAAATTGAGGGAGGCAAAGTTTCATATTGTTGCTGTACCGACTCCGGTGAAAGATGATCATACGCCAGATTTGAGTCCGGTAGAAGAGGCAAGCATGATTCTTGGCAGAAATCTGACCCAAAACTCTGTCGTTGTTTTTGAATCTACTGTTTACCCAGGCGTGACGGAGGATGTCTGTGTTCCAATTTTAGAAAAGGAATCCGGACTTAAGTGCGGAATAGATTTTAAAATTGGGTATTCGCCTGAACGAATCAATCCTGGCGATAAGGTACATCGTTTGGAGACAATTAAAAAAATTGTTTCTGGCATGGATGAGGAGACACTGGACTGTATAGCTAAAGTGTATGAATTGGTAGTGGATGCTGGTGTACATAGGGTTGAAAGTATTAAGGTGGCGGAAGCAGCAAAAGTTATTGAAAACAGTCAGCGTGATATTAACATAGCATTCATGAATGAACTTTCTATAATCTTTAATAAGATAGGAATTGATACAAAGTCTGTTTTGGAAGCTGCGGGGACGAAGTGGAATTTTCTAAAATTTTATCCTGGACTTGTTGGTGGACATTGCATAGGAGTTGATCCGTATTATCTAACTTATAAAGCAGAGATGATGGGGTATCACAGTCAGATTATCCTGTCAGGGCGTCGTATCAACGATGATATGGGCAAGTACTGCGCAGAGAACTGTGTGAAAAATCTGATTGCTGCTGATAAGGCAGTGAAAGGTGCAAAAGTTGCAATTTTAGGATTCACTTTTAAGGAAAACTGCCCGGATACGAGAAACACAAAGATTATTGACATCGTAAATGAACTGAAGGAGTATGGTATTACACCTGTGATTGCTGATCCTGAAGCTGATGCAGATGAAGCAAAAAATCTCTATGGTGTTGAGTTTGTAAACATGAGTACTATCAGGGATATGGATGCGGTTATTCTTTCTGTTGCTCACACTGAATTCGGTAATTTCACGATGGTTGAGATGGATAAGTTCTTTGGCGAAGGAAAGAAGGTTCTCCTTGATCTTAAGGGACTTCTGAACCGTAAAGAGTACGAAAATGCCGGATATAGTTATTGGAGATTGTAAGGTATATGCGGTATGAAACAGGAGAAAATTGACAATGTTAAAAGCTATTGGCTGGTGTGCAAAAGCGGGTGTCTCTGCAGTCGTATCATTGGCATTATTATCACTGTTTACTTTGGTTTATTCTCATACAGGTGTACATATCATGAATAAGACAGGAGCGACTGATTATAAATGGGAACCAAACCAGTATAGAGCTACCATGAGCGAAGGATATTCATGGATGCGAATGAACACTGATGGTTTCAATAATTCATTTGCCATGTCAGATACAGATCATATTGATATTCTTCTTATGGGTTCTTCACATATGGAAGCTGTAAATGTGTCAAGTGCTGCAAATGTTGGATATCTACTGAATAACGAGGTAATGCCTGAACTTGTCACTTATAATATTGGGATATCGGGCCATACTATTTACCAATGTGTGAATAATATGAGTGATGCCGTGGAGTTTTATGATCCATCCAGTTATGTTGTTATTGAGACGGATAGAGTGAGTCTTGATGAAGGTAAAATGGAAGAAGTAATTGATGGTAACTTGCCTATAATTGCATCACATGACAGCGGTCTGATATATAAGATACAGAAATATGTTCCTTGCTTTTTACCTCTTTATCGTGAACTTGGGAATTGGATGGTAGCGGGGGAGAATGCTACACAGACAGAGCCGCAGGAGGCAGAAGGAATGAACCAGAATCTATCTCAAAACTATGCAGTACTTCTGAACCGCTTTTTTGAACAGATTGTAGATGCAGTTGGTGGCCGGAAGGTCATTATTGTGTATCATCCAGAGACAGCTTTAGATGATGATGGGGTACTGATTCCAGAGAACACAGAATATGTGGGAGTATTTCAGGAGGCATGTGTCGGGCATGGTATTAAGTTTATTGATATGTATGAGGATTTTTACAGAGAATATGAAGAAAACCATAACATGGCACATGGTTTTATAAATACAGAAGTAGGGGTGGGGCATCTAAATGAGATCGGACACAAGCTTGTTGCGGAACGTCTTGGTGCACTCATTAAGGAGTTGGAAAATGGGACTGAATAATTTCTATTTTATTATTCATTTTGCTGTATTGATAATGATTATGTTTTTACTTCAGCATATAAGATCAAGACGATGGACCGAAACTCTTGGCAGAACACAGATCATCGTTCTGCTACTTTACAGTTATTATTTTGTTGCCTCTGTTGACTGGAGATTTGTGCTATGTGTTGTAATAGTCACAATAATTACATATGTGTGTGGTCTGTTGATAGAAAGAGCGAGACAATCAGATAAACAGCTTCAAAGTTATGGAAAAGCACGTAAAATAGTAATTGGAGGGGGGATTGCGTTAGTACTAATCCTCGTGTACTTTAAGTATACGAACTTTTTTATAGAGAGTGTTAACAGAGTATTTGGCCAGAATATAGGGATGCTGAAAATGATACTTCCTCTTGGAATATCTTTTTTTATTTTTTCAGCACTTTCATATGTGATAGACGTTTACCGTGGTATTTGTAGTGCAGAGAAAAATATAATAGATTTTGGTTTATATATGGCATTCTTTCCCAAGATTACTGCGGGACCGATTGTCAGATGGACGGATTTTAAACCGCAGATTAAGGAATATAGGAGTATTACATTAAATGAATTAAGTGCAGGAATACAGATATTTGTATTTGGCCTGTTTAAGAAGATGGTATTGGCTGATCATTTGGGAGTATTCGTGGATGATGTATTCAGAACGCCAGGTGTGTTTAACACTAGAACAGTAGTTTTGTCTGCCATAAGTTATTCTTTACAGATATACCTTGACTTTTCCGGATATTCAGATATGGCAATTGGATTAGCTAAAATATTAGGATTTGATTTGATTTCAAACCAAATTTTAATTTGCCATATATTGCCAGAGGGTTCTCCGACTTTTGGAATAGGTGGCATATCAGCCTTTCACAATGGTTTAGAGATTATATGTATATTCCGCTTGGCGGTGGCCGGAGGGGCGAAGGGAGGACATATATTAATCTTCTAATTGTAATGCTTGTTTCTGGACTATGGCATGGTGCAGGATGGACGTTCATATTATGGGGATTATTACATGGTGTAGCCAGTTGTGTGACGAGGCTTATTAAGAAGAACAGAAGCAAAAGTAAGATTTACGAGAGTAATGTAATTATTAGGGCATTTGGAGCGTTAGTGACATTCATATTCACAACACTTTTTTGGACAATATTTAGAGCTGAGAGTATTGAGAAGGTCAGTATATATTGGAAAGCATTATTCACAGTACATAGTGGAATAAACCAGCCTTATACTTGGACATTTTTTTCGATAGTCTGTGTTGTCATAGCAACGATAATAGCGGTTGTAAGATCGCATAGGTGTAAAGTTGGTCAGGAAATAAAGCGGGAATTGGAAACTGTCAATGGGTTCTATCCTGTTCTTGACCTTTCGAAAATATGGTCACTTATTTTTTTCTTTAGCTTTTGTGGTTTAACTATATTGCTTGGATACTATGGGAATACCGCATTTATTTATGGTGGATTTTGATTATTTTACTTGGAGGACAGCGTATAAATGGGCTATCAAAATGTGAAATTTCCAGAAAATAGCGTTTTCTTGGTTACTGGTGGTGCTGGATTTATTGGATCCAATCTTTGTGAAGTTATATTAAACCTTGGCTATAAGGTAAAATGTTTGGATGATTTGAGTACGGGTAAGCAGGAAAATATTGATCTGTTTATCGGCAATCCGAACTATATTTTCATTAAGGGCGATATTAAGGATTTGGATACTTGCATGAAAGCCTGTGAAGGAGTGGATTATGTTTTGAATCAGGCAGCATGGGGTTCTGTTCCAAGAAGTATTGAAATGCCATTGATTTATTGTGCCAATAACATCATTGGTACGTTGAATATGCTGGAAGCCGCGAGACAGAACGGTGTAAAAAAGTTTGTATATGCTTCTAGTTCGTCTGTTTATGGTGATGAGCCGAATCTTCCTAAAAAAGAAGGAAAAGAAGGAAATCTTTTAAGTCCTTATGCAGTGAGCAAAAGAGCAAATGAGGAATGGGCGAAGCAGTATACGAAGCATTACGGACTTGATACATATGGACTCCGGTATTTCAATGTCTTCGGACGTCGCCAGGATCCGGATGGGACTTATGCTGCAGTAATTCCAAAGTTTATAAAGCAATTGATAAATGGGGAGGCTCCTACCATAAATGGCGATGGAAAGCAGAGCCGAGATTTTACTTATATTGAAAGTGTTATTGAAGCAAATTTAAAGGCATGTCTTGCTCCATCATCTGCGGCCGGAGAGGCATTCAATATTGCCTATGGCGGAAGAGAATATCTTCTGGATATTTACTATGGACTTACTAAGGCTCTTGCAGTAGATATAGAGCCAAATTTCGGTCCTAATCGTGCAGGGGATATTAAACATAGCAATGCTGATATCAGCAAGGCAAAAGAACTGTTGGGGTATGATCCAGAGTGGAGTTTTGAACGAGGGATTAAGGCTGCTATAGAGTGGTATAGGGAGAATCTTTGATAACATTTGTTAAGGATGAGAATTGGATGAAGAAGATACTTTTCATAACATCGAGAAATATTATATCCACATGCGGTGAACTGAGGCTTATCAAGAATAGAGCTAATGTATTGAAGGAAGAATATGGATATACAACAGATTTTATTGCATACAGACTCAGAAAAAAGATACAAAATGAAGATGTGGGTGGTCAGCTTACGATTCTTCGGAATCCATATGACAGACTCAGACTATATTCAATGATAAAACAGCTTGTTCTCTCAGGAGATTATAATTGTGTGATCCTTTCGGGAATCACAATGAACCTTGCACCTTATATCAAAAGAATGGATTGGAATTGCAAGATAGTGCTTGACATACATGGTACAGTTGAGGAATATGTAGAGTTTCGAAATAACACATTGCCAGAGAGGCTGATTTTTGGTTTTCTCTATAAACACACAAAGAGGGTAGAAAAGAAGGTTGTGCCTCTGGCGGATGGTATATTGGCTGTTTCACATTCTTTAGCTGATTATTACAAGAAACTATCAAAAAGGACTGATATTAGGACATTTATTGTCCCGTGTGCTATTTTGGATACGATTTCAAGAGATGAATATGTAGAGAATAGGAAGCGATATAGAGAGAAATATAATCTTTTGGAAGAGGACCAGGTATTTGTTTATTCTGGTGGGGCATCTCCATGGCAATGTGTGGATGAGTCTGTGGAACTATTTCAAAGAATCAGAGAGATATCTGGCGATTCGTGTAAGATGTTACTTTTTAGTGGAAACAAAAAAATGACTGGAAAGTATAAAGGCATACCAGGAATAATGACAGATTCACTATCTCCTGACGAGGTTATGGAGACATTATGCGTTGGGGATTTTGGGATAATGCTTCGTGGTGATTATGCCACTAATAACTATGCATTTCCAAACAAGTTTTTGGAGTATGTTGGGAGTGGTTTAAGAGTAATAACAACGCCTTATGTATATGATGTCAGAGATTATATAAATGAGTTTAGTCTTGGCTTTATTGTGGATCTGCCAATAAAAAGTGATAATGTAAATAAAATCTGTGCCGAAATGAAGGCGGATTATGACATGGAAGATCATTTCAAGAGACGCGATGATTTAGTAAAAAAATGCAGTTTTAAGGAAACATTAAAGTCTTTTGATGATTTTATTGGAGATATTAGATGAATAAGATTTTTTTAACAGTGGATACTGAATGTCATGATATTAGAAAAGAAAATCAGTACATATGGGGAAAGAAAAATGGCAGAGAATATGGTATAGGAAGAATCCTGGAACTCGGCAAACAGTATGAAATACCCGTGAATTTCTTTGTAGATTTCGCGGAAGAGAGGCGGTATGGAAGAGAGTATATACAAAGAATTATTGATAAGATAAAGCAGTATAATCAACCGATTTTTCTTCATCTACATCCTAATTTCATATCTGGTGATGAGAGCAGGACATTTCTTTGGGAGTATGACAAGGAAGAGCAGGAGTTTTTGCTGCAAGAGGGAATCGGAATATATACGGAAATCATGGGAAAGTCTCCTGCTGCTTTTAGAGCAGGGCGTTATGGAGTTGATAAAAATACCTATGATTTGATAGATGAGTTGATGCCTGACATTGTTGAACTCAGTTATACGGGTGGTTACGATAAAATGTGTCATATTCAATGTGAGTTTGTCAATACTGTGAACCATTATTCAAAATACAAGAGTCTAAAAATCATGCCCAATAGTAATTATGTAGCTCTTGACTTTTTTGGAAAAAGAAAAACTGTAGGGATAGACACATCCGAGATGAGTCTGATAGAATTTAAGGAATTTTTGGAAGAAGCAGATGGAAAAGATTTTGTTTTGACCATGCATTCGTGGAACTTTATAGACAGATACTTTTGGAGCGAGACTCATGTGGGTAATCACAGAACTAATGAAAGACTGTTTAGAGGAATGGTTGATCTAGCAAAAAAGTATTGCTATTCATTTGCTTCAATCGAAGGATATGATTTTGATGCAGAAGGAGCAGACAGTGATATCAAATATAATGCCTGCGATACGGTTGGAAAAAAGATACGATCACTATTTCTTAATTTCTGGCGTTTTCAGCAGATGGCTAAGGTTAGTAAAAAATATTTGATTATATATGGATTTTTTTATAGTTGTGTAATTATTGTTGTAATAGGGGCAGGGATCAAGGCATTATCCTGACAAGATAGGATAAATGATGCTGAAGTAAGGATGCGATAATGTGATGAAAATCTTATTTGTTGTTTCAAAATCGGTAGAAGTTAATACTTCTGCTTCAATCAGAAATAGTGCAGTGATGAGTGGTCTTATGGAACTTGGTCATAGTGTAACTTTAGTCTCTACTATGCCGGATAAAAAAAGTGAATATTATGATGATTCGTTGTTGCCTGAGGGTACAAAAGTAATTTATTTAGATAATGGAAGTTCACAAAAAATTGTGGATTGGCTTAAAAGGAATACTTTATTGAAGCCGCTGAAGCGTGTAGTAAGCAAACATAAGAGTGCCACTGAAATATATGATTCCCAGAAATGGATTATTAATCATATCAGCGAAGTGAATTTTGATGATTATGATTGTATCATATCCTCATCGGATCCAAAGTCATCTCACCTGTTTGTTTATGAAGGCATGATTAAATCAGCGGAAAGATTTGGTGAAAGAAAGAAGAAGTGGATTCAGATATGGGGAGATCCGTTCCTGGGAGATGTGTCCATAGCAAATATTCAGGGTAGGGATGAGATATACAATGAGGAAAAAAAGTTAGTTGCTGTGGCTGATTTAGTATACTATGTTTCCACTGCTACTCTTGAAGCGCAAAAGAAAAATTATCCAGAATCTGCAGATAAGATGAAACACATTCCTATTCCGTATTTGCGAAAACGGATTTTCAAGCTTCGTGATTTGCAAACTGCTAAGTCTATAGAATTATGTTACTGTGGCGATTATCCAAGTTCGTATAGAGATATCAGACCTCTTTATGATGCAGTTAATAGCATGGATGGTACACATCTTACTATATGTGGAACTTCCGATGTAAAGCTTAACGAAACCGATAAAGTTACTATTATGCCTCGCCAGGAGCATAGAAAGATTGAAGAAATAGAAGAAAAGGCAGATATACTGGTACATTTGAGTAACAGTTCCGGAACACAGATTCCGGGGAAAATTTATCAGTATTCTGGAACGAACAAACCGATTCTTTTTATTTTGGATGGGGAGAAAGAAAAGACTTGTAGCATGTTTGAGAAATATAATCGTTTTGTTTTTACGGAAAACTGCGTTGAATCAATTAAAAATTCAATAAGAGAAATACGATCAAGAGCAAATAAATGGGTTCCTGTTAATGATTTTGACAAAAAGAGAATTGCAAATCTTTTAGATTTAGGATGAGTTGAATTCTATGATATCAATCAATAAAGATAATGGAAATAGTTTAATTGCAAGCATGTTTTTATGTGAAACTATGTTGTGCAGCATGATTGTTCAAATTGTACCAATACCTAATATTTCAGTTTGGTTGATGATGTTTTTGACAGTAGTATCGTTTGTTCTGAACAAAAGATTATTGAAAATGAGTATTGTACATGCATTTATACCATGGACTATTATTATAGGTTTATTATGTGTATCAGGTCTTTCTAATGGTTTTGATAATGTGTCTAAATATATGATATATTTTTGTGTATTTGGAACTACAGCGGCAATAATATCGATAAATACGATAAACCCTATCTCACTGTATAAGTATGTTATTATAATTCAAACTTTATATCTCATAATATACTTTGCAAGAATAAGAAGACCATTTTTGAATAGTGGAAATGCATATTATGCGGATTCAATGGGCATAGCTTATGCTATGGTTACTGAAATTTATTTGGCAATAATTGCATATTTTAACAGGTGTGTTTTTCCTTTTAGGCGTCGGTATCATTTTTTGATGATTATAGATACCATACTATCTATATTTGTAATTTTAATTGACTGTAGAAGTAGAGGACCAATTATAGCAGTAGTTATTGCGGCTATTATGGTTTATATGACACAAACTAAAGGAATTAAGAAAATTGTATCTGTAATAATAGTAGGTGTAGCTATCATGTACTGTGCATATCATTTTATAGATATAGTACAGTTTGTATACGGCTTTTTCAAAAATTATAATATTGAAATCGCTGCATTGAAAAAAATCATATTTTTAAATCAGACAGATCTAGGGGTGTTAAATGGGAGGAAAACAATATATTATATAGCTATTGAAAATATACTTAAGAGTCCCATTATAGGGCACGGGATTGGATATTTTGAATCACTTGGATTTAATTATCCACACAATATTATTTTGGAACTTCTTTTAGATTTTGGAGTCCTAGGGATAATGATAATGATATTTATTATAATAAAGTTTATACAAGATGTTGGCAAATTAGACTCTCAAAAACGTTGCTTGTTTATGCTTGTGTTTTTTGTTGGTGAGATGATTCTGAATTTTAGTTCTACTATTTGGCTTTATCCCCCGTTTTGGCTGCTATTATTCATGGTTTTTAGTACAAAAAACTATGAATGAAATAGTCTGGTATAAATAGAACTCACTTATAAGAATTATAAGATAAAGGAGAAACAGAGAAATGATTAATGTAATTGGACTTGGATATATTGGATTGCCTACCGCACTTATGATGGCTTCGCATGGAGTTGAAGTTATTGGAACTGATTATAATAAAAATCTTATTACTACATTGAATATGGGAAAAACTACATTCAAAGAAGAGGGTCTGAATGAACTATTTAAAGATGCAATCTGTGCTGGTATTAAGTTTACCACAGAGTATCAGATTACTGATACATATATTGTTTCTGTGCCTACTCCTTATGATAAATTCAGTAAAAAAGTTGATGCCTGCTATGTGGTTTCCGCAGTAAAAGATGTTTTGAGAGTAGCACCAAAAGGAGCGATTCTTATTATCGAGTCAACTGTTTCGCCGGGAACGATCGAAAAAAGCATTAGGCCGGTACTTGAGACGGAGAATAGAACAGATATCAATCTTGTTCATGCTCCAGAGCGTATTATCCCTGGGAATATGGTTTACGAACTTCTCCATAATAACCGGACTATTGGCGCCGATGAAAAAACAATTGGTGAAAATGTAAAGGATCTTTATGCTTCTTTTTGTCAAGGGGAGATAGTAGTCACAGACATTAAAACCGCTGAGATGACGAAAGTCGTAGAGAATACTTTTCGTGCTGTGAATATTGCTTTTGCTAATGAACTTGCGAAGATCTGTCGTCATGACAATATGGATGTGTACGAGATTATTAAGATTTGTAATATGCATCCTCGTGTAAATATTCTACAGCCGGGGCCTGGTGTGGGCGGCCATTGTATATCTGTTGATCCTTGGTTCCTTGTTGGTGATTATCCGAGCCTGGCTAAAGTTATTGATGAGTCAATGAAGACTAATGATGGGATGCCTGATTTTGTTCTCAACCGCATCTGTGAGATTATGAAAGAAAAAGATATGTTTGATATTACTCGCGTTGGACTCTATGGTCTCACTTATAAAGAAAATGTGGATGATATGCGAGAGTCTCCTACGCTTCAGTTACTTGAATCGCAAGAGCGTCATCTTGCAATGGGGTTGAAAGCATATGATCCTTACATAACGAAGGATGTTGTTAAGAATCAATATCACAGTCTGGAAGCCTTCTTGAATGCCATTGATTTTGTAGTTGTTATGGTTAAGCATAACGAGATTAAAGAGAATGTTAGTATGCTGAAGAATAAGATTATTTTGGATTGTCATAACATTATCAATTTGCCAGGTGTATATCATATTTGATAATAGGGACAAAAGTGGTGTGAAAATGTTACATATATTGCTAACGTTTGATTATGAACTTTTTTTTAATGAATCATATTGTTCTGAAAAAGAAATATTGATTGATTCAACGGAAGTTATTAGAAAAGCGCTGGATAAGGAGGAAATCAAAGCTACTTTTTTTGTTGATACTCCGTGCGTATACCGATATAAAGAAATAGGACAAGATTTATTTCCCACTATGGTTGAACAGCAGGTAAATGAGTTGCTTGACGATAAACACGATATACAGCTTCATCTGCACCCTTCTTGGTTTAAAGCACAATATGAAGGTGAAAAGTGGAAATTTGAACAAAACGATTATTCTTTAGATAAGCATGATAACCCTGTTGAACTTATAAAAAAGGCTAAATATACATTGGATTCCCTGGCTGGAAGTAACAGTAATTATAATTGCTGTGCATATAGAGCTGGTGGTTTTTGTTTGTCGCCAGAAGAGGAAATACTAAATACATTATACAGATTAGGAATTGTGTTTGATAGTTCAGTTTGTTGTGGAGTAAAGATGGAATCTGTTGCTCAAACTTATGATTGGACAGGTATACGTCGTAGAGGTCAATGGTGTTTTAATCCATTAGAAGGGGTTAGAAGCATTGGGAGCAATAGTTGTGTTATGATTGAAATTCCTGTTGGAACATTTGCCCAAATACCTCAGAAATGGAGTCTTACACATGGACACCCAAAGCTTAATTATCCGCCGTTTAAAGGGAAGGCATCACCAGTAGAGGAAATCAGAAAAAGGAATAAGATTGAAAGAATTAAAGACAGATTAGTTGCCTCATTTACTACTCCGGTTTTGTTTTCAATGGATAGCTTACATTTCAATGCGTTGTATAAGATAGCACAGGATTATATGACTGTATCTCAAAAAGAGAATAGAGAAATATATATATGTGCAATTGCGCATCCTAAATTCTCTAGTAATGAATCGGTTGAAAATATGCTTCAATTTATAAAAAAAGTAAGGAATCATCAAAAAAATGGAATAGATTTTATAACCTTTAGTGATGCATACAACAGATTGGATATTATAAGACAATAGAGGATACAAAACAATGTTAAGGAGCAAAAGCCTTAAAAAAGCAGGAATTTTTGCATATCTATTAATAGCTGTCAATGCAATTTCAGGATTTATTCTGGGCCCAACAATTCTATCTAGAGTTGGAACAAATATATATGGAGTATACACAACAGTAAATGCATTGGTCAGCACATTAATGATTGCAGATTTAGGTGTTTCACAGACACTAATTCGATTCATAGCTGACTATAAAGCAAATAGAAAAGAAGATATAGAAATAAGTCAATTTTGTAAAACAGTAAAGGCAATTAATTACATTCTGGTTGGTATTGCTTTAATAGTTGGACTCGTTGTTTATTCGATTGTTCCCAGTATATATAAAACGACATTTTCTATTGATGAAATAGTCACGGCACAATCTCTTCTTTTGATTTGTCTGATTTCTATTATTGCAACGCTCCTTTCAAATTATTATGCAGGAATAATAGCTGGATATGGCTATTTCACATATATAAACATAACAAAAACAGTGAGTGTTTTATTGAAACTTGTGTTATCGGTTACTGCAGTTTCTGTTTTTGAGGATGTATTTATTGTTGTTTGGATAAACGTTGTCATATCTGTGGCAGTTTATCTTGCAGATCTGATTTTCTATAAAGTTTGTATTAATATTAAGTTGAGTTTTGGGTTTGCACAAACGAAAATTTTTAAGGCAATGTCTGTGTACACGCTTCTAATATTCGTACAGACAGTTGTTGATCAGGTCAATTCAAATTTGGATAATATTATCATAGGAGCAGTTGCTGGTTCTGCAGCTGTGGCGGTGTATTCCTTTGGTCTTACAATTTTTCATATGTTTCAGCAGTTGTCTACTTCAATTAGCCAGATGCTGGTTCCCTACATGTCTGATGTTGTTGCAAGTGGAGTTGGTCATCTAGAGATAGAGGACAGATTAATAAAAATAGGAAAGATACAATATTTGATTGTTGGAGGAATATATTTTGGTTTCATTTCTATAGGTAGGGAATTTATAGAGATTTGGCTTGGCCCGGGATATGAGGAAGTCTGGATTGTGGCAGTAATACTAATGACTGGCGGATTGTTTCCGCTTATTCAAAATGGGGCAATTGCTTTGCTTAAAGCAAAAAATTTGATGGGTTTTAGAACTGCAACACTGTTTGTAGCTGCTATGCTCAATGCAGTTGCTACTATTATATTGGTGCACTATTTTGGATTTGTGTATGCCTCCATTGGCACAGCACTTGGCTTTGTTGTGGTAAATACAATTGTAATGGATGTATATTATTTCAAAAAGCTTAATTTGAATATGTTCCGTGTCCTTTGGAATATTGTAAAGAAGGCAACATTAATCGATGTGATATGTGCTATGTTTTCCTATTTAACAAAGGAACTTCTTGCAGATCAAGACATATGTTTTAACTTTATTGTTAGTGGTTTAGTGTTTGTAGTGATATATTACCCAGCGGTTTATTATACTGTTCTGACCAAAATCGAACGAACAGAATTGTTCGGAAGATTATCAAAGAGGTGAGATAAAATGGAAAAGATGTATTTGAATATTGATGATTTACATAAACTTTTATATCGTATGCTTGAAATAGTTGAAGATGCTGCCAACGTAACATCTTCAAGGTATTATCTTCATGCAGGTACTGCATTGGGAACTGTACGACATCATAGCTTGATTCCCTGGGACGATGATGCGGATGTAATAATTCCAATTCCTGACTACAAAAAGATGGTGGACTACCTGTCACATAGGGATCTGGGCATTTTTAAGTTATTGTATAAGGAAAAAAAGGCAACAAGGATGCAGGCTAAATTGGTTTTGAAAGGGCAAAGTGAAGACTTAGTATGTGTAGATCTTTTCCCAATGATTGGTGTTCCAGATGATAGATCTTTGCAGATAAAATTAGATAAGTACTCTGCAAGGATAAGAAAAATATATGCGTACAAGAAGGTAAGGCTTTCTTCTTCTGATAGGCTATGGAAAAAAATAGCAAAGAATTTTTTTTCGTTACCGTTTTGTGTGTTTTCTGACAGAATATTATATAAGTTATTTGAAAAGAATGTCCTTTATAAATATGATTTTGATAAATCAGCATATGTAACAAATCCATGCGGAAAATACGGTATGAAAAATGTTATTCCCAAAAAGTGGTACGGAAACGGAATCAATGGAGAAATCAACGGGTACTGTTTTCCCATTCCATCCGAAATAGAAAAGTATTTAACTCACTATTACAAAGACTACATGAAGTGTCCTGATAGGGAATATCAAGAAAAAATGATGTCGCTGCAAAAAGAATTTATCGGAACTAGGGAGAATTACAAGAAATGTATTCAAGTATAAAAAATGTTCAGATTTTAATAGCGATGCTTAAGAGATATGGGTATAAAGATGTTGTTATATCTCCAGGAGGGAATAATATTCCGATTATTCATTCTATGGACTCAGACCCTTTTTTTACTTGTTATTCAGTTGTTGATGAAAGAAGTGCAGGTTATTTTGCGATGGGATTATCGCAACAACTTGAACGACCAGTTGTGATGGTTTGTACATCGGGGACGGCCGTATCAAATTACCTTCCTTCTGTTACTGAAGCCTATTATCAAAGGGTTCCTTTAATTGTCATAACGAGTGATCGTAGTCCGTATCTTCTTGATCAATTGGAAACTCAAAAAATTGATCAGACAAATATTTTCTATCCGGTTATCAAAAAAGAGGTTACATTGCCAATTGTGAAAGATGACAATGATGCGTGGTATTGCAACAGACTCATTAATGAGGCCTTAATCGAACTTATTCGGCATGGATTTGGACCTGTGCATATTAATATTCCCACCACAGGAAATCCAGCAGACTATTCATGCAACGTACTTCCTGGAGTTAATAAGATTGAGTATATTAGTGAGCATGACCTAAATCGAAGACTAGAGAATTTGTCTGAGAAGCTTAATGGAAAAAGGGTTTTACTTGTTTTTGGGGAAAATTATTTGCTGTCTCCAGAATTAGAGAAACAGATTGATATATTTGTTAGTAAAACAGGAGTGGCAGTTGTTAAGGATTATATCTCAAATATTAATATCTCTAATTCATTTTTATCTTATCGAATCACAGAATCGTATGGTGAGACAGACTTCCCAGCGCTTCTGCCAGATATTGTTATTACATTTAATAATAATATTTTATCTAATAATCTTAAAAATTTTATAAGAAATAATAGAGAACGAGTTTCACACTGGAGTGTAGATAAAGCGGGAGCAATTAGGGATGTTTTTCAGTGTCTAGATACTTTAATTGAATGCGATAATTTTACTTTCTTCGAAAACATAAATAAATATAGCGATAGTATAAAGACTGATAAATTGTACACCGATTTGTGGAGAACAGCGTCACGGAAAACACATTTTGAAAATATCGAGTATTCTGACTTGGCTGCTGTGGGACAATTTGTAGATAAAGTACAAAACAACGCAGTAGTACATACGGCAATATTAAATAGCACAAGAGCATTTCACCTGTACAATACGGATAAGATGCTTAAAGTATATAGTAATATTGGCGCTTTGGGAATAGATGGATGTATGTCTACATTTATTGGTCATTCCTTCGCGACTGATTTACCATGCTATCTTATTATCGGAGACTTGAGTTTCTTTTATGACATGAATTCGCTTGGAATTAAAGGGATAAAAAGCAATGTTAGAATTCTCCTCTTAAATAATGGTGGAGGAGCCGAATTCCATTATAATATGGGGTTGAAATATGTACCAACATTGAATGAATATATATCTGTTAAGCACAGTAAGGTTGCACGAGCTTGGGCAGAGTCAATGAACTTTAGATACATTAAATGTGAAAATAGCGAAGAACTTAATCAAGGAATGAAAGAGTTTGTATCGCCAGCTAAAGAACCTATGCTTTTTGAGGTTTTTACTGATATGGAGAAAGATGCTAATATTGTGAAGAATGTGTTAGGCAGTATAAAAGCAAATAGAAGCGGAAAAGCTATGCTAAAGCAAACCGTTAAAAAAATGATTGGGAGATAGTCTATGAGTGTTTTTAGTTATTTCAAAAGGTTAATAGCTAAAAAAGTGAAGGTGCCTATCCCTTACTCAGTTAATCAGGAAAAACTTCTTGAAGGACGCGTCGCACTAATAACTGGGGGAGGTAGTGGGATCGGTTATTCTATAGCTGAGTTGTTTCTACAACATGGTGCAAGAGTAATTATTGCAGGACGAAGTGAGAAAAAACTAAAAGAGGCTTGTGAAAAACTAAAATTAATTTCATCATCTATCACGTATATTTGTATGGATGTTAGTAGTGTACCAGATATAGAAGATAAGTTTACGAAATTATGCAGGGAAGGCTTTGCTATTGATATCTTGGTTAATTCAGCTGGAATTCATCATACGGAGTCGTTTGGCAAAATTTCTGAGTTAGAGTATACTTCTATAATGGATATCAATGTAAAAGGAACATATTTTCTGACTCAGGTTGTAAGTAATCAGATGATAACTCGAGGCATTCATGGAAATATATTAAATGTATCTTCATCATCTGGAGTTAGACCTGCATGGGGACCTTATCAGTTATCAAAGTGGGCTATTAATGGCATGACCAAAGGGTTTGCTGATAGGTTACTGAAATACGGGATAGTGGTAAATGCTGTGGCTCCGGGGCAAACTGCCACGCCTATGTTGAATACAGATTTGAATAATATTGATAATGAATCTGCAATGTTGGGAAGATTTATTGTGCCATCAGAGATTGCAAATATTGCAGTATTCCTAGTCAGTGATTTTGGTCGAGTGATAGTTGGAGATACAATATATGCATCAGGTGGAAGCGGAATCGTGAACTCGCATCTATAAGAGAATGTATATGTTTTAACTTCTTCGAAAAATATGTACCAACAATGGAAGAGGAGAATTAAATGCGCATTTGGATACTTGGTGGAATTGGGGTAATTGGTCAAGAATCACCAATTCCTTTTAGAAACACAAGTATTATAGGTCTTATAATAGGGAATTTGATAACAGAAAATTTATTTCTTTTGTTGGAAGTTTTAGATTTACAGACTATTGCGGTGGACTATTTTTTGCGCAGAAAAATTTCTGAAGAATCCTGATTTTAAAAGGATTGATTGGAGAATAGAGGAAGAAATTGATAAGATATCTCGAGAGAAGGCAATGCAATATCATAATGTATTGTACATAAAAGGAGAATATATTTTAATGAAAAAGTACAAGATAGGTTATACAACAGGGGTATATGATTTATTTCATATTGGTCATTTAAATATTATCAAAAATGCGAAGGAGATGTGTGATTATCTAATTGTAGGGGTTAGCATGGATGAGGTTGTGAAAACATATAAGCATAAAATTCCCATTATTCCATATGAAGAGAGGTTTGCAATAATTGAAGCTATCAAATATGTTGATGAGGTTGTTCCTCAAACATCAATGGATAAATTTGAAGCATGGAAAAAGTATAAGTTTGATGCAATTTTTCATGGAGATGACTGGAAAGGCTCTGATATGTATAATGAAATTGAGAAGAAACTAAAGAGTGTTGGCTGCGATATGGTTTTTCTTCCTCATACAGATGGGACATCGTCAACGATGATTACAGAAATTCTACATAAATTAAGAGAAGACAAGCAGAATTAATGTATTGGAGCATAACATGAAAACCAAAATGGTATCTGTAGTAACCTTTTCAATTCTATTTTTTATATCGCTCACGTGTCTTATTGGAAACAATAAAATGGCTTTGGAGAATCGGACTCTGGCTAATTTTAATATGGTTTTGAAACCTGATATTGAAAGTGTTGTGTATTCGGATTCTATGCTCGAAAGATTCGAAGTTGCAATGAAGGATCAGTTTTATTTTAGAGACAACTTCATCATTTCATACTTGAGTATAGATAATTTGTGTACGGTAGTTTCCAAGAGCATATTTGCAAATTCAGATAATTTCCAAAGGCAGTATTCCTACACAGTCATAGGTGATTATGCTGAAATTGATGGAACGGAATATCTTATGAGAATACCCGAGGTGGAAGTGGTAACGGATGCTACAATACAGATTCATATGAATCAGATTGAATATATACATCAAAAATACCCCAAAATCAGATTCTATAGTTATTATGTTACACAGGTAGACGAGACGGGATGGTTTAATAATTATCTTGGTACTGAGGTGTCAAGCTTATATGATCAGGTTGAGGCAATATTACCAGAATATGTAAGATCTGGCAGATTACAGTATGATGATCTCGAAGATTATAAGCATTGTCATTATGCATCGGATCATCATTGGAATCATATTGGTGCAAGAAGAGGGTACGAGGATATCTACGGGATTATGAAAAGGGATCTTGGTTTATCAGATGTAAAAACGCCTGTTAAGGAGTGGCATTTTTCAGAACTATATGATTACCGATATGTTGGCAGTTTTGCGCGCCGGTTAGGCGAATTGTATAGTGGTGAGGATAATTTTAGTGCCTATGAATACAATTTGGGTGAAAGAAAGATTTTTGCGATTAATCCAGAGACATTTGAAGAAATCCAATTGAGAGAACTGGGGCTTTTTAATGAATATGCTGCAGGAGAGGTAGATACATCACTGGATCATTACATAGCATATTATGGAAGAGGTATACCTGAATCAGGAAATGAAATATATGGAGATAATAATGCAATTTATCTGATCAAGAATGAGGAGCCTGAGACAAGTCATAATCTTCTGATTTACGGTGATTCCTATAATAGGGCGATTCGGGATGTACTTGCATCGCATTTTGATACGACCTTATATTTTCAGAGAGATATTCTTGTAAACTATGAAGATGTGTTTATTGATGAATTGATAGAGGAATATGATATCGATGTTATCTTGTATAGTGGGAACAAGAGTATATGGACGACAGACAGCTATGTTTTTGACTTTTTTGCAGACGATAGTATAAAGCAAATGGAGGGCAATAACAATTGATTTTTTCAAGTCTTACATTTTTATCATTGTTTCTTCCACTGCTGGTTTTAATCTATTTTATCATACCATCAAGATACAATAAGATGAGGAAGTATGTGCTGCTTTGTTTTTCAATTTTCTTTTACGCTGCTGGTGAACCGTTTTATATTTTCTTAATTCTTTGCTGTATATGGCTTACATGGCTGCTTTCAAAGAGAATAGCTGATAGTGATAGGATGTGCTTGATTTTTGCTATCATTATCAACTTGTTGCCGCTGATATTTTTTAAATATGCAGGATTTATCATAGATAACATAATAGTTTTAACCGGAATGACAGTATTGCACATTCCGAAGATTGAACTTCCCGTTGGTATTTCATTTTACACATTCCAGATAATTGCTTATGTGATTGATTTGTATAAGGGGAAGTTAGTCCGTCAAAAGAACATAGCGTATTTCACATTATATATTATGTTTTTTCCGCAGCTGATTGCCGGACCTATTGTGAGGTATCAAGAAGTAGATGACGCGATTGAAAATAACCGGGTTACATGGGAGAAAATACAGAGTGGAATAGGAAGATTTATAGTCGGTTTATCAAAAAAGGTGTTGATTGCAAATCAAGTAGGTTATGTTGCTACGGAGATAATGTCGCATCCGTTACAATCCGTATCTACAGGTCTCTTGTGGCTTGCTATTCTATCGTTTATGTTACAGATATATTTTGATTTTTCCGGTTATTCAGATATGGCTATAGGTTTAGGAGGCATTTTTGGATTTACTTTCCCTGAGAATTTTAGGAAGCCTTATATGTCCACATCGGTTACTGATTTTTGGAGGCGATGGCATATTACTTTGGGTTCGTTTTTCCGGGATTATGTGTATATCCCATTGGGTGGTAATAGAGTTAGTTCAGGTCGCTGGATTATCAATGTTTTTATTGTATGGTTTTTAACTGGTCTTTGGCATGGTGCAGCATGGAATTTTGCGATTTGGGGGGGGTATTACGCGGTACTATTAGCATTTGAAAAGGGAATCTATAAGCTGTGTGAAGGACTAAGAGTAATAATTCCATCGTGGATTCAGTGGTTCCTTACAATTTTCCTTGTGGCCTTTGGTTGGGCGATATTCATGGCAGATGGATACTCTATGAGAGAGCTATTTGCTTTTCTTAGTAGATTGTTTGTTGGTGTAGAAATTGAGAGCAGAGTTACAGTAGCTTCTATGAATTTGTATGGGTACTTGCCATATATAGTGCTTGGATCTCTTATTTCATTCCCGACAGGAATGATTATAGATATAATAGGGCAGAAATTGGATAAAATTCAAAACAAAGGTTATGCAGTAATACACGATCTGGTATTGATGGGATTGCTGATTCTCTGTATTGTTTATATTGTTGGCGGATCGTACAATCCGTTTATATATTACAGGTTTTAGGTGAGAATAAAGGGCAACCAGTAGAGGTGAAACAATGATTTATGGAGAATGATGACAATTATAATTTTAGTGATGAAGACGGTAAACAAAAAAATTACACTCCCGCAATAGGCCATTAGAACCAGCATTTTTTTGTCTACGTGGCTAAAGGCAATGCCAGATTATTAGAATTTGAACGCATGGCTTTTCAATGCAGGTTTCAACGGATAGAAAATGATTTATGACAATATTTCAATAAAGAATCAGCTAAATGGGACAAGGTGCTTGATATACTGAATTTTTTGATTGGGTTAGAATAGTATGGAATAAAGGCAAGATATTTGAGTTTACAGGAACCAGAATAAAAAAGGATGAGAAGTTGAAAGACGGCTGAGATAGGAGCGATGATGCGATGAAAAAGATGATGACAGTATTTGGTACGAGGCCGGAGGCGATTAAAATTTGCCCGTTGATAAATGAGATGAAAAAGAGAGATGGGTTAGAGGTCGTTGTATGTGTGACAGCCCAGCACCGTCAAATGTTGGATCAAGTGCTTAAAACCTTTGATGTTACCCCTGACTACGATTTGAATATTATGAAAGATCGTCAGACATTATTTGACATAACCACTAATATACTGAATGGCATCAAAGCAATATTAGAGAAAGAAAGACCAGATGTAGTTTTGGTGCATGGGGATACATCCACTACTTTTGTAACGGCTCTTGCATGCTTTTATCTTCGGATTCCGGTAGGACATGTTGAGGCTGGATTGCGCACATATAATATTTATTCACCATATCCAGAGGAATTTAATCGTGAAGCTGTATCTATAGTGTCTCAATATAATTTTGCACCGACGCCGTTATCGCGTGATAATTTGATCCACGAAGGACGAAAATCAGAAAATATCTATGTTACCGGAAATACTGTGATTGATGCTATGCAACATACAGTGAGAGACGATTATACACATCCTGAACTTGAATGGGTAGGAGAGGATAAGCTGATCTTTATCACAGCTCATAGGCGAGAAAATTTAGGCGAGCCGATGCATCATATGTTCAGAGCTATCCGCCGAGTTCTTGACGAGTATCCAGATTGTAAAGCAGTTTATCCAATTCATATGAACCCCATCGTTCGTGAGGCGGCAGAGCAGGAACTTGGTGGATGTGATAGAATACATATTATAGAGCCGATTGAAGTTTTTGATTGTCATAATTTTGAAGCAAGATCATTTCTGTGCCTGACGGATTCTGGTGGAATCCAGGAAGAGTGTCCGTCATATGGTGTTCCGGTTCTTGTGATGCGTGATACTACGGAACGTCCTGAGGGTGTAGATGCAGGAACATTGAAGCTGGTAGGGACTGATGAGGAAACGATATATAAGACATTTAAGCTTCTTATAGAAGATAAAACAGAATATGAAAAAATGAGCAAGGCATGTAATCCGTATGGAGATGGTCATGCCTGCGAACGAATTGCTGATATTCTTGAAGGC
This sequence comes from uncultured bacterium, assembly GCA_947063875.1. Taxonomy (GTDB): domain Bacteria; phylum Bacillota; class Clostridia; order Lachnospirales; family Lachnospiraceae; genus Brotaphodocola. The sequence continues at coordinate 1,978 of CAMSTY010000005.1, read as the reverse complement.
AAAGCTTACGATCCTTGGATGCCCGTATAGGGCATCTGGATTTTGCGTCAAATTGCAATATAAGAGTCAGCCGTTCCTTTCAAACCGAAGAGTTTTATGCGGTCTGTCTTTTGCTCTCAGAAGAGACCGATGCTGCTTTCCTTGTTGGTTCCAGTCTGAAAGTTCTATTTAGGTTTATCTATACCATTTTGAAGATTGATATATTCGGTACACAAATTAATGAAAACTACAAAAAGTTGCAAATTTTTTCACTTTTTCTCATTATCTCAACCGAAAGGTATTTACCCAAGTACGAGTTATATACCTGATATGAAAGAACCATCTTCTTCCAGAAACCGTGAGTTCTGGCCGCTATAAATTTCATTGGAACATTCTACAAATTTTTCTCAGAAGTAATGTCATGTCCAGGCACCTGTTTTTAATGAACTGATCTCTCTGCATGGAACCTTCTGCGACAATATCACTGTTTTGCATTTCAGACAATGTAAGAAACATATTATACAGCCGGGTTTCAAATATCCAGTTGGTAATTACAACGAAAGAGCGTTCTACTTTTACAAATCCGATCATTCGTGTTGTTTGAATGACGGGATCGTCTGGTGTAATGTATCATTGATATTTAGCGCATCTGCCACCTCTGTTATGAGGTGACAGATGAAATTATTGGATAAAGTGATATCAGCTTTTCTCTGGCATCACCTGTTTGAAAATGCCACCGTATTTTAGCTTCATCACGATTGCGCTCTGTTTCCCATGCAGATAGTTCGTTTTTTAGTCTGGTGATCGTATCTATACGACGTGACAGACATTGGCGTGTCATTACATTAAGCTCAATTTCAGCCATGTTAAGCCAACTCCCATGCCTGGGCGTATAATGGATTTCCAGACGCTTTATAATCCTTCTCGCTTCAGCTGGTGCAAACGCTTTGTAAAGGGATGCAGCCTTATGGGTATTTAGGTTATCCATGACCAGAATAATCTTTTCGGCATCCGGGAACATCACATCTGATAAATATTGGATTTCCTGCGCCCAGTCAATGGCAGTGCGGTGCTCATGGACGCTTGCATGATGCTTTCCGCCAAGCGGTTCCACGAAAGCGAATATACTGCAGGTGCCGTTCCGCTTATATTCTGAACCGGTTTTCTGGCCATCGCCGGGACGCATGGGTAACGGCTCCCTCACATCTCCTAACAGCTGGTATGGCTTTTCATCCATACAGACAACAGGGCGTGCCGGATTATATGGAAGTTCATAAACATCAAGGACATCTTCCATACAGGCTACAAAATCAGCATCTTCTTTTGAGGGGATGCACCAGCAATCATTCATGTGAGGCCGAAGTTTATTTTTTTTAAAGCCCTGCCGATGGTATCTTTACTGACTGGGACATCAAGCGCTATTTTTGCCTGTTCTTCCAACAGCCGGAGCGTCCAGCGGGAATGGCCTTCCGGTGCCGGGCTGCATGCGATTTCGATGATACGTGCTTCTGCGCGCCCATCAAATTTCCGACGTGCCTGATCAGAATTAACATTGCGGTTGAGTGAAGTAATGCCTTCAATCCCTTTTTCAGAATAAAGCTTCACTGTATTGGTAACCGTAGCCATACAGACACAGTTTGTCTTAGCAGACTGTTCATGGGTAAGGACTTTGCCATGTGCCTCATCTAAATCAATGATAATCTGGCATCTGTTCCGGACTGTTTTTGATGTTTTCTTTTTATGCATAACGGATTTCAGCATTTTAAGTTCATCGTCCGTTAATGAGATGTTGTATTTTTTAGGTCTTGCCATAGGGATCACCGCCGTTTCTTTTAGTATATCACGAAATGACTTGGCAAACCAGCAATATTTAACTATTTGTCAATAATACATTACACTAGTGTAGTGGCTTATATATATTTAGCTAAATAATTATTCCATATAATGCCATTCCGTGCTATACTAAAAAGAAACGGCGGTGGCGACTATGGCAAGACCT
>CAMSTY010000004.1 GCA_947063875.1 uncultured bacterium | reverse complement strand
CGGTGTTCCCAATGTAGCGCAATCCCCAACTGCTCATTGGTGGCATTGATTGTGTCGGCTAAATCTTTTCGCCACATCTTGGCGTTTTCTTGGCTGTTCCAGTCTGTGCTGTCGGCGGTGTGGCATTTCCACTGTTTGCGGTTGCGCTTGTCAACTTTCTGCTGTCCTGTCTTTTTGTCAATGACGGGAATACGCTCCCCGTTTTCATCAAGGTCATACACTTACAAATGGGGAAGTTCCACCATAGCACATATATTACAGAAACATGAATATTTAGGGCATACGGTAAACTTCAAGACACGCAAGCATTTTAAGGACAAAAAGAGCCATTATGTAGATAAAGACCAGTGGTTAATCTTTGAGGACACCCACGAGCCGATTATCGACCAAGAAACTTTTGACAATGTACAGCGTATCAGAGGGCAGGTAAGACGCTACCCTGACGGTTGGGGCGAAGCGCACCCACTAACAGGACTAATGTATTGTGCTGATTGTGGCGGTAAAATGTATGTTCACAGGGTAAATAACGGAAAGCGTGTTCCCATGTATGTATGTGGAAATTATGCGAAACAGCCAGTCGGAACATTGTGCAGGTCAGCACACCGCATCAAAGCGGATCATGTCATAGAGATAGTGGCAAAGACCATAAAAGAGGTTATTCAATATGCCAGCCTTGATAAAGGACGTTTTGCGGAGGAAATTCAGTCACATATTGAGGAAAGGCAGACCGTAGACTTTTAATTTCCCTGTTCTGCCACAATCCCACGCCCAACTGCGCTTGGTGGTAGGCAGGTACGGGGATATGTTCACTGGATAGCTGTGCCGCAATCTGATATGGACCGTAACCCTCTAATGTCATTCGGAATATCCGCCTGACAATAGGTGCTGCCACTTCATCAATCACCCATTTGTTTTTATCCTCGCTGTCTTTCAGATAACCATAAAGCGGACTGCTCGCAACGTGCTTTCCGCTTTCACCTTTTGTCTTAAATGTGGACTTGATTTTCTTGCTGATGTCCTTTGCATAGTATTCGTTGATTACATCTCGGAACGGAAGGAAATCATCATCAAATCCCGAACCTGTGTCAACACCCTCGTTGACTGCAATCAGTCTTACATTCGCCCTGCGTAGCTGTTCCCTCAACATTCCCATTTGCACATAATTTCTTCCCAGTCGGCTCATATCTTTTACAATGATAGTTCCGATATTGCCTTTCTCCACTTCGGCAAGCATGGCTTGTAATCCCTCACGCTCAAAAGTAGTGCCGGAAATTCCGTCATCGGTAAAGTGACGTATACCCGTAAACCCATTCTTTTCTGCATAGTCCTCTAACATTGCCTTGGTTGGATATGCTGTTGCTCTCGCCCTGCAACTCGTCATCATGGCTCAACCTCTCGTATAATGCTGTTAAATCGTGACTCATAATCAATTCCCTCCTTTCCGCCAGTATCGCATAAATGCTATGCTGTGGCTATTTTGTATTTATTTTGATTAAGAAGTCTTTTACAGTTTATAACTCCATCACCATTTTTACCTGTCTTTTCCTGGCGGGTTGCGGCTCCCAGGCCCAACGGGGGCTACGCTCTCATTTCCATAAGCTACGACAGCCTCTATTCCCAAGATGAGGTCATCCGGGTCGTAAAAGAATATACCAGTTAACATTTTTGATACTTTCACATACATAACAGCCTTTTCAAAAAATATCATTTCGCTATAATGATAATACACCGAAAAAATGACACCAAAACAAAATTTTTCAAAAACGGAGGTACATCATATGGCAATCCTTTTTCATGAGGCCGCAAGAGAGTTCCACCTATACAATGAAAAAATCAGTTATATCATAAAAATCCTGGAGAACGGCCATCTGGGTCAGCTTTATTTCGGAGCCAGAATCAGCGACCGGCCGGATTTTGACCATCTTTTAGAGACCTGCTACCGCCCCATGACTTCCTATCAGTCCGAGGGCTATGCCTTCTCCTTAGAGCACATCAAGCAGGAATATCCGGTTTACGGCTCCACAGACTTCAAGCTTCCCGCCATGGAGATTCTTCAGGACAATGGCAGCCGTATCACCAATTTTGCCTATCAGTCCCACCGCATCCTGAGTGGCAAACCCGCACTGGAAGGACTTCCCGCCACCTACACCGAGAAGGATGACGAGGCAGACACTTTAGAGGTGACCTTAAAGGATGAACTGCTTGGCTTAAAGCTGGTGCTTCTCTATACGATTTTCAATAGCGAAGGGGTGATTGCCAGAAGCGCCCGGTTTGAGAATCCCACAGAAGAAACCTTTGAAATCACCAGGGCCATGAGCACAAGCCTGGATCTGCCGGACTGTGATTATGACTGGATTCAGTTTTCCGGCGCCTGGTCCAGAGAGCGTCAGGTAAAGACCCGCCGTCTGGAACAGGGCATTCAGGCGGTCAGCAGCACCCGGGGGCATTCCAGCGCCACCCACAATCCTTTTATTGTGCTGAAGCGACCCACTGCCGATGAATTCCAGGGAGAGGTGATGGGATTTTCCCTGATCTACAGCGGCAATTTCCTGGCTCAGGCTGAGGTGGACACCTACCATGTGACCCGGGTTATGCTGGGTATCAACCCCTTTGGCTTCACCTGGCATCTGGCTCCCGGCGAGAAGTTCCAGACCCCGGAGGCAGTCACCGTCTACTCCCGGGAAGGGTTAAACGGCATGAGCCAGACCCTTCACCGCCTGTATCGCAGCCGTCTGGCCAGAGGGGAGTGGAGAGACAAGGTGCGCCCGGTTCTCCTGAACAACTGGGAGGCCACCTACTTTGATTTTGACGAGGACAAGCTGGTAGAGATCGCCCGGGCAGCCAAAAATGACGGTGTCGAACTGTTTGTGCTGGATGACGGCTGGTTCGGCGCCCGCAACAATGACTATGCGGGACTGGGCGACTGGTACGCCAATACCGAGCGGCTTCCCAACGGGATCAAGGGCCTGTCAGAAAAAATCGAGGCCCTGGGCATGAAATTCGGCTTCTGGGTGGAACTGGAAATGGTCAACATGGACAGCGACTTATACCGGGCCCATCCCGACTGGCTGCTTCAGACCCCAGGCCGCTCCCTCTCCCACGGCAGACACCAGTATGTGCTGGACTTCTCCCGGGCCGAGGTGGTGGACCATATTTACGGCATGATGGAGAAGATCCTTTCCGAGTCCAAGGTTTCTTATATTAAGTGGGACATGAACCGTTCCATCACCGAATGCTACTCCCTGGCTCTGGCTCCCGAGCGGCAGGGGGAAGTATTCCACCGCTACATTCTGGGACTGTACTCCCTCTATGAGAGACTGATTCAGAATTTCCCTCACATCCTGTTCGAGTCCTGCGCCAGCGGCGGCGCACGGTTCGACGCCGGAATGCTTTACTATGCTCCCCAGTGCTGGACCAGCGATGATTCTGACGCTGCCGAACGCATCAAAATCCAGTATGGCACCAGCTTCGGATACCCGGTGGTCAGTATGGGGGCCCATGTATCGGCCGTGCCCAACCACCAGCTTTTCCGCAATACTCCTTTATCCACCCGGGGCAACGTGGCCTTCTTCGGCGCCTTTGGTTATGAACTCGACTTGCAGAAGCTGACTGATGCGGAACGGGAACTCGTCCGGGAACAGATTCGTTTTATGAAACGCTACCGCTGTGTCATCCAGTTCGGCACCTTCTACCGGCTCCAAAGTCCCTTTGAGCACAATATTGCCGCCTGGATGGTAGTCTCTGACGACCAGAGAACTGCTATTGTGGGATATTATAAGATTCTCAATGATGTTAACTGCGAGTACCGCAGGCTCCGCCTGAAGGGGCTGGACCCGGAAAAAGTTTACCAGGTAGACCAGCTGGGTTCCTGTCATGGCGGCGATGAACTGATGAATCTCGGCCTGATTACCACAGATTCCTCTGCCGGACAGCCTTCCAGCGGACAGCCGGAAGAAGGATTTGAGGTGTGTACCGATTTCTGGTCTAAGATTTATGTGCTGACAGCAGAATAGGAATAGTCCAAACATGAAAACATTTAAAAACAGCCTTGCTCCCGGAACTGGGGGCGAGGCTGTTTTTGTCTTTTTCTGAAAGTGCGCGCCGGGGATTCCTTTGCGAAAAAATATCCGCCCCTACTCCTCCCCCGCCGGCAGCAAACTCTGCAGTTCCTTCTGCAGCCGTTCCCGGTAAGCCGCGGACACGGAACTCCGGTATTCTGTGGGCGTGACCCCCATCCTCCTCTTAAAAATCGCAGAGAAGGCCGCCGGATTCTTAAAGCCGCAGCTTTCCGCCACCTGCTCCACCGGCTGCTGGCTTAAGGTGAGCAGTTCCGTGGCCCGGGTGATACAGAAATTAGTCAGATATTCCTTGGGCGACACGCCCAGGGTCTCATTAAAAATCTGGTACAGATATACGCGGCTGACGGCCACCTGACCGGCAATCGCGCCAACCTGCAGCCCCTCGGAAAAATGCTGCTGGATATAGGCCACTGCTTCCCGCAGATAGCGATTGACATTCTCCCGGTGGCAATCCGGGTCATACTGCTGAGTCTGTTCCTCGCTGATCATGCAGGAAATGAACTCGTACAAAAGGCCATGTAGGTAGAATTCATTCCGGAGGCTGTTTTTGTTGTGCCTTAACATTTCAAAAACCAGCTTTTTCATCCGCTCCTGATCCGGATTGCCGAAAATCAGATGATTATGGTTATAGCCTAAACGGTACAGGTATTCCGGCGCACGGGGACCAGAAAATCCCACCCACACATAGGTCCAGGGATTCTCCGGACAAGCTTTATAAAAGGTCACCGTATTGGGTTCAATAATAAAACCCTGGCCGGCCTTTAAGTGGTAACGCCGTTCTTCCACCACATAGTCCCCTTCCCCCTCCAGGATGTAGTGAACCACATAGTTGGGCCGCACAGCCGGGCCAAAGCTTTGATATCTCTCACATTTTTCATATCCGCAGAAACACAGGTAAAAATCCTGGATCTGCCGGTTGGTAAGCTGCAGAACAAAGGACTGTTCCATGGATTCCTTCTCTTTCCTTGGTCTCTTCTATAATACTGTCAAAACGCCCGGATGCCAGGCTTTTTTGTCTCCTCATCTCCCGCCGCTCTTACTCAATGGGCGGCTGCTTCTCCGAAAACTGGTCCATCTTCTCCTTATGGCTGCGGTAATTCTTGGGGCTCAGTTCAAACTTTTTCTTAAAGGCCTTGGAAAATGCCAGGGAGTCCTCATAACCCACGGCAGCGGATACCTCTGTCACCGGGAGTTCCGTGGAGATCAGCAGATTGGCCGCCTTGTGAAGCCGGAAGTCCATAAGAAATTTCTGGGCGGAGAGGCCCAGTTCCTTCTGGAATACATGATTCAGATAGGTGCGGCTGATCCCCACATAATCGGCAATATCGGTCACATTGATCCCGTAGCTGTGCTTCCATTTTACATAATCGATAGCCTGCTCCACATATACGTTGCTGCTGTAATCGTAACGGCCGGAGTTGCTTCTCTGATTTATGTAATCGTGATTGTAATTCTCCACCAGCAGGGCCAGTAGCATCATCAGGGAAGAATTCCTCTTTAGGTCATTGGAAAAAGAAAGCTGAACCGAGGCCAGAATCGCATCGATCTGGGTCTCCACCTCCTCCCGTTTCTTAAAGGGCAGCACATAGGACTGCTTGGCAAATCCGCAGTTTTTCAATATAGCCTCCGCCCGGATGCCGTCAAAACCCACCCAGGCGTAAGTCCAGGGTTCCTCCGGGTCGGCAGCATAACGCACCTCCTCGCCGGGCCGGATCAAAAACATCTGGTTGGCCGTGAGAAAATAAGTAATTCCATTGATCGTGTATGAACCTTTTCCCTCCAGAACAAAATGAATAATATACTCTTCTCGAATTGAATGTTCAATGGCATGGGTAGGAAGACAATACTCCAGCCCACAATGAATCAGATAGAGGTCCATGTAGGTTCCTCTCAGATGTTCCAGACAACGGAACTGGGCAGAATCGGTATATTTGATATTTTTCATAAAATTGTTTCCTCCAGTTTTTTAGCAAGTTTTAACAATCACCGATGACTATGACACTGGAAAACTGATTCTACAATTATTCATATTATACACCATACTGATTCATTTTTCCATATCCTTGTTTATTTTTCCATGTCAAACTTTCAACTTTTATTGTCAGTTATCCATAGACAATATTATCATCTTTTTCTATAATTATTTCAAGAAATTACGTCAATATGACGAACACGGGAGGTAATAACCATGAAGAGACGCAACAGATTACTCACAATGGGCCTTTGCGCGGCCCTGGCAACAACCACCCTGGCCGGATGCGGCGGCAGCGCCGGCGGCGGTGGCGGCGACAACGCCGGTGGAAATGGGGGGGGCGGTGGAGACGCCGGCGGCAAGCTGACCGTTGCCATCTGGGACAACGGTCAGCAGCCCGGACTTCAGGAGATCCTCAATGATTTCACCGCTGCCACCGGTATCGAGACCCAGCTTCAGGTCATCGAGTGGAACAGTTACTGGACCCTTCTGGAGGCAGGCGCTTCCGGCGGCGACATGCCTGACGTTTTCTGGATGCATTCCAACGAAGCCGTAAGATATATGTCCAACGGCATCCTGCTGGATATCACCGACAAGGTCAATGCCAGCGAAACACTGGAACTGGACAAGTTCCCGGAGGATTTGAAGAACATGTACACCTATGACGGCAAGATCTACGCCCTTCCCAAGGACATGGACACCGTTGCCATCTGGTACAACAAGGATATGTTTGACGAGGCCGGCATCCCCTATCCGGACGGAAGCTGGACCTGGGATGATTTCTATGATATTGCAAAACAGCTCACCAAGGAGGACGGCAGCCAGTTCGGTTTCTGCGCCAACCCCTCCAACGAGCAGGATACCTGGATGAACACCGTATATACCTTAGGCGGCTGCGTACTGAACGAAGAAGGCAAGTCCGGATTTGACGATCCCAAGACTGTCGCTGCCATGGAGTTCATTGACAAGCTGGTAAAAGAGACCATGCCTCCGGCATCTACCATGTCTGAGACTGGTACCGATGTCCTGTTCGGCTCCGGCAAGGTTGCCATGATCAGCCAGGGTTCCTGGATGGTAGCAGCCTTCAAGGATAATGAGTACATTGCCCAGCATGCAGATGTGGCAAGACTTCCGAAAGATCCGGAGACCGGCAGAAGTATTTCCCTGTACAACGGCCTTGGCTGGTCTGCTTCCGCAGGCACCAAGAATCCGGACGGCGCTTACCAGCTGATCGAGTGGTTCGCTTCCAAGGATATGCAGCAAAAGCAGGCCGAACTGGGCGTAACCATGGCCGCTTATGAGGGCGTATCCGACAAATGGGTCGACAACACCGATCTTTTCAACCTGCAGCCTTATCTGGATGCTATGGATGACGTAGTCTTCCGTCCTGCTACCAAGTCTACCCTGGCCTGGTGGAATCCGATGGTTGAGGAACTCAAAAAACCCTGGAATGGTGAGGAAGACATGGCTACCGCCTGCGCCAACATCACACAGATTATGAACGAAAAGATTGCTGAAGAAAACTAAAACCAGCCTGTTATGGTTCGGGCGTGCCTGCTTTGTACGCCCGGACAGTAACACTAAATCGAGAGAAGAGGTGAACTTGTGAGCAATATCAAAAAAGGAACCAGCCGGGAGCGAAACGAGTTTATGTGGGGATGGCTTTTCATTCTTCCCACCATGATCGGACTGATTGTCCTGAACATTATTCCCATCTTCCAGACCATCTGGCAGAGTTTTTTCAAGACCGGCGACTTTGGCAAGGGGAATATCTTCATTGGAGCCGAAAACTACATCCGTCTGCTTGGCGACGCTGAGGTATGGCAGTCCGTACTCAACACCTTCAAGTATGCTATCGTCGAGGTGCCGTTCTCTATCGCTCTTTCCCTGGTACTGGCAGTTCTGCTGAACCGGAAAATGAAAGGCGTTTCTACTTATCGTACGATCTTCTTCCTGCCCATGGTAGCCGCCCCTGCTGCGGTAGCTATGGTATGGAGATGGCTGTTTAACACCGAATTCGGTCTGCTGAATCACGTTTTCCACAGCAATATCCAGTGGATTTCCGACCCGAAGATTGCCGTATTCAGTATTGCAGTGATCGGTATCTGGTCTATCATCGGTTACAACATGGTACTGTTTTTAGCCGGACTTCAGGAGATTCCCCGCGATTACTATGAGGCTGCTGACATTGACGGCGCTAATGGAATTGAGCAGTTCTTCAACATTACGGTTCCGCTGCTTTCTCCGACCATCTTTTTCGTAAGTATCACGAGAATCATCGGCGGACTGCAGGTATTCGACCTGATCTTCATGGTAATGGATAAGAATAACCCTGCCCTTTATAAGACTCAGTCCATCGTATACCTGTTTTATCAGAATTCCTTTGTGGAAAACAACAAAGGCTATGGCTCCACTATCGTTGTTCTGTTAATTGCCATCATCATGGTTATCACCGTATTCCAGATGATCGCTCAGAAAAAATGGGTTTACTATAACTAGGATTAGGAGGAAATTGTTATGGAACAAAGAGCAAAAATTACGGCCGCTGTCATTCATCTGATCCTGATTCTGGTATCCATCACCATGCTGGTTCCATTTTTATGGATGGCCCTTACGGCATTTAAGTCAATGACAGAAGCTACATCTGTCAATCCTTTCGTCATCTTCCCAAGTGTATGGCGGACAGAGAATTTTACCACGGTCATCAACAACATGGATTTCCCGATCTTGTACTTAAATACTTTGCTGTTGATTGCAGGTCGTGTTATCGCAGCTGTTCTGACTGCCACCCTGGCCGGCTATGCTTTTGCCAGGCTTGAATTCAGAGGCAAAAACATTATGTTTTCCCTGATTCTGTTCCAGATGATGGTTCCTGGCCAGATTTACATCATTCCTCAGTACCTGATGGTCAGCAAGATGGGGCAATTGAACACCATCTTCGCCCTGGTATTCCCGGGTCTGGTTACTGCATTCGGTACTTTCCTGCTTCGTCAGGCTTACATGGGCCTTCCCAGAGATCTGGAAGAGGCCGCCCGTCTGGATGGCTGTAACATCGGCCAGACCTTCCTGTGGATCATGGCTCCCCTGACCCAGTCCTCCATGGTTGCACTTGGTATCTTCACCGCAGTGTTTGCCTACAAGGATCTGATGTGGCCTCTGATCTGTAACCGTGACGTAATGCCCCTGTCTGCTGCTTTGGCTAAGATGCAGGGTCAGTACACCAATAACTATCCGCAGCTGATGGCTGCCTCCCTGCTGGCTTGTATCCCGATGATCGTACTGTATCTGATCTTCCAGAAACAGTTCGTGGAAGGTATTGCCACCTCCGGCGGTAAGCTGTAAACAAGATTTTTTACCAACCATAACACATAAAGCACAGGCTTTTCTGTGAGTCAAGAAAGTCCGCCGAAGCCCAGGGTATTCCTTGCGGCGCGGCGGACTTTTCTTCCACTATCAGATACCTCGCAGACCCCTATTTTGCCGGGCCGAAAGGAGCGCTTATGAACCTATTCAACGAGGATAACTTTCTTCACCAGTTTTTTCTGTTTCTGGGAAAGCTGATTGCACTGAACCTTTTGTGGATGATCTCCAGCATCCCTGTTATTACGATCGGGGCCTCCACCACCGCCCTGTACTACTGTACCCTGAAGCTTCACAAGGACAAGGATATCAGCGCCTGGAAATTCTTCTGGAAAAGCTTTTCAGGAAATTTCCTCCAATCCACCTTGATCTGGGCCATGCTTCTGGCAGCCGCCCTGCTCCTCTGGCTGGAAAAAATCGCTATCAGCACCATGCCTGACGGAGCAAAACAGATCTTTACCTATGTGCTCACGGCAATGGGTATTATTCTGGTTCTGATGTCCCTTTACGTCTTTCCTACGGTGGCTTCCTTTGAAAATAAGACCGGAAAACTTTTCAGCCATGCCTTATATTTCATTTTCCGGCAGCCGTTATACGCAGTCGCCATGGCTGGGATTACCTGTCTGCCTATGTATTTTACTATTGTTGATATGGAACTTTTTCCGGTATATTTGTTTGTGTGGCTGATGTGTGGGTTTTCTTTGACGGCTTATGTGGATTCTTGGTTTCTTTGGAGGTTGTTTCGGCCGTTTTTTAAGGAAGAAGAGTGAATGGGGGATTTTGAGTCTAAAAAGGGCCGCAGAGGAGGGGGAGCCAAGGTCTGAAGACGCGCTTCCGCTCGGAGTTCCACGTAGCGGTACTAAGGTTGCAAAGGACGCAACCTAAGGACCGACGTGGACCTACGGTCTTCAGACCTTGGCTCCCCCTCCTCTGCTACTTTTTTGGCTGAATATAGTTGAATGCAGCCTGGAGAGGTATTTATGCGCGAGGGTGTTTAATAATAGCTTGGATGGCTTTGAGGGAACTAATGTTTTAAGACAGAGTCAAATTTTACTGATAGGAATGGCTACCAGTACTCTATTCCTGAAATCCAGGCATAGTTTCAAGAGCACAAAAAAATTTCCGGAAAACGCAATATCAGAAAAACGAGGCTTAACAAATCAATCAACACAAAGATCAAAAACAGAAGCGGCGGATAACCAGCAGCCTTTTCGATACCCTTGCCAGGAGAGTCAGGGGAGGTGGGCAGGGGCCGGCGATATTTGCAGGGTCTTGCTGTGTCTTAGGGAAAAAGGCAGCTGCCATGCCAATCTGCTGAAATAGCGCCAAGCGCTACGACGCGGCGCGTACGGGCACCTCACCCATGGCTGTTGCCTTTTTCCCTTAGAGACAGCTGACCCGAAACCCTGAGCCGGCCCCTGCCCACCTCCCCTGACTCTCCTTCCACCTCTTCGCCAAAGGCTGCGTACCCCCCGCACGCTCTCCCACCTCTGAAAACTCCCTTGACATTTCCCCGCCAATCTGCTTTAATTGGTAAATTGAGGCACCACACCAAAAACAAACCAACCGTAACAAACTACAACACTTCTTATATGGAGGACACAACTATGGAACCAATCAAATTTAATCCAAATACAAAAGTATTTACCCTCTGCACCCGCTCTACCATGTATCAAATGCAGATCGAGCGCTACGACACCCTGGTTCATCTTTATTACGGAGCTAACCTGGGGAATGCCGAGATCGTTCACCGGATTGTAAATTTGGACCGCGGTTTTTCCGGCAACCCTTATGAGGCAGAAGACGACCGCCGCTTCTCCCTGGATGTGCTCCCCCAGGAATATACAGCCGAGGGCAACGGCGATTACCGTATCCAGGGCATTGAGATCCGTCACACCGATGGCAGCAACTGCCTGCAGCTGAAATACCGCTCCCATCGGATTCTTCCGGGAAAATACAGCCTTCCCGGCCTTCCTGCCCTCTTTGCCAGGGATGAAAAAGAAGCGGCCACTCTGGAGATTGTGCTGACGGATGCACCTGGCGGCGTAGAGGTAAAGCTGCTCTATGGGGTATTTCCGGAATGTGATGTGATCACCCGGGCTGTGGTAGTCACCAACACCGGCGCTTCCCGTATTGCCCTGAAAAAGGCCATGTCCCTGGAACTGGATTTTCCCAAACGTTCCCTGGATCTGATTCATTTCTACGGACGTCATAATATGGAGCGGCAGACGGAACGGCGGCCGGTGTGTCATGGTATCCAGACGATTGAGAGCAAACGGGGCATGTCCAGCCATCATCACAACCCGGCAGTCATACTCTGCGACCGCAACGCCACGGAAGACTACGGCGAATGCTGCGGTATTGTGTTTGTCTACAGCGGCAATTTCCAGTGTCAGGTGGAACTTGACCAGGCAGAACAGACCCGGCTGATTATGGGAATCCACCATAGCAATTTCTCCTTCCGCTTGAATCCGGGAGAAAGTTTTACTGCACCGGAGGCCGTGATGACCTGGTCCGGCAGAGGACTGGAGCAGATCTCCCATCATTTCCACGACGCCTTCCGTAAACACCTGATTCGCAGCAGCTATGTCAACCGCCACCGGCCGGTACTGGTGAACAACTGGGAAGCTACCTACTTCCAGTTTGATGAGAAAAAGCTTTACGGAATTGCCAAAGCCGCTAAAGAGGTCGGTATTGAAATGTTTGTCCTGGATGACGGCTGGTTCGGCAAAAGAGACGATGACATTTCCGGTCTGGGAGACTGGTATGTCAATGAGAAAAAGATTCACGGCGGCCTTCCTGCCCTGGTAAAAAAGATTCATGATCTGGGCATGAAGTTCGGAATCTGGATTGAGCCGGAGATGATTTCCGAGGACAGCGACCTTTATCGGGCTCATCCGGACTGGTGCTTAAAGGTTCCAGGGCGCAATCCCATGACCAGCCGGGGACAGCTAAATCTGGATGTGTCCCGTAAGGAAGTACGGGACTATGTTATGAACCAGATTTTCCAGGTATTAGACGCCTGCCACGTGGAGTATGTCAAATGGGATGTGAACCGGGCCGTAAGCAATGTCTACTCCTTAAGTCTGCCGGATGACCGTCAGGGCGAGGTACTTCACCGCCATATGCTGGGAGTCTACGACATGATGGAACAACTGGTATGCCGCTATCCGAATCTTCTCTTTGAGACCTGCGCCGGCGGCGGCGGACGTTTTGACGCGGGTATGCTGTACTATTCTCCTCAGATCTGGTGCAGCGACAACACCGACGCCATCGACCGTCTGGAGATTCAGTACGGCACCTCCTTCCTCTACCCCATAAGCGCTATGGGGGCCCACATCAGCGTCTGCCCCAACCACCAGACCGGCCGCACCACCCCTATGGATACCCGCGCCGCCGTGGCCATGTCCGGCACCTTCGGTTATGAACTGGATCTGGAGCATATGACAACGGAGGAAAAGGCTCTTGCCTCTGCTCAGATCGCAGATTTCAAGGAGGTCGAACCTCTGATCCAATCCGGGGATTACTACCGTATCACTGCCCCGGGAGATGAGAATAATGCCGTTGTCTGGTCCTTTGTTTCCAAGGATAAGAAACAGGCGCTGGTATTGGGAGTAATCATTAGAAAATATGCCAATCCGCCCATTACCCTTATTCGTCTGAGAGGGCTGAACCCGGAGGCACAGTATCGGGAAGAACTGACCGGCCATATCTACACGGGTGCAGTACTGATGTATGCGGGGATTCCGCTACCGCTGCCGGAAGAAGATTATCAGGCACTACGCTTCCATTTTAAGGCTGTTTAGAGGTTATTTTTATATCAGTTCCTGAAAGATACTCTGTCCCGGCAAAAATACAAAAATGAGAAGGAACCTGGAAATAAATCAGGCTCCTTCTCGTTCTCCTGCAAAAGAGAAACTAATGAAAGCATGCTTAAAAGGAAAATTATTCTTTTCATCCTACCAAAAAAAGTTCCGCCTCCCGCACCGGCAAAAATACCGAAGCGGGAAACCATTCATCATCGGGTAACATTTGTTTTTGCAGTTCTCCCTTTTTTTCTTCCCATTCTTCTTTGGAAATTTCTTCCGCTTCTATTTGCCTTTCCAGTGTACAATTTTGCGAATAGTAATAAGAGGTTTCACCATTTTCCTGATAATCTTTTCGCAAAGAATATAGTGGGATTAAATGGTGGTTCTCTATCTGTGCAACCACCAGATCCCAGTCACCTGCATAGGAAGCCATAAACACCACCTGACCTGTTTTCAGAGGAATAAAGCTTTCATGAGAATCATAAAAAGCACCAAGGAAATGTGCACTCACCCATCCATTTTCATAAGTAAAAACAATAAAGCTTCCCCATGAATGTTCAAAATCGGTGTAATCGAGAGCATCTGGGTTATAGCGGACGAGAAGTTCCTTGTGTCCGTCATGGTTGATATCCATAAGAAGATAACGCCATATGCACCTGCCAGTCGTTTCATTGGAAGAATACCAGGCAGCAACCCTGCTTCGCTCCCGTAATTCCTTAATTTGGGTAAAATCTCCTGACAAAATTTCCTGAAAAGCTTCCCAGGCTTCATGTTCCGTTTCCTCTATAACAAAGGAAACCCTTCCATCCCCTTCTTCTAAAGCATCCAAGTATTCCCATTCTTCCTGGGGAAAAAGCAGAAACCGTTTTACTTGTAATTCTGGATTTTGCCATGTATCGAAAAAGCCAGCCGCAGTTGCCGTACAGTTATCCAAAGAACATAGCTGATCAGGTTCTGGTATTTTTCCCGGTTCAACAGGGAAATAATGCTTTTGGGTTTGGATTTTTTCGTTTTCTGCTTCTAAAATAATCCAGCAGTAATAATCCCTGCCCTCGTTCGGAACAGGTGTTTTCATATCCTGAGGAATCGTTCGGCAGGATGACCGGAATTCTAATCCGTCTGATTCATGTTCCCAGCGTTCCGTGCTTAGAAATGTGCCGTCCGAAAGCGGCTGCAGGAATGAATAGCTTTTCCAGTCATTTAATTCGCAGAACAGTTCGACCCTTTGGTTGCAAAAAGTATAGATATGGTAGATATTTCCGCCCTGAACATGCAGTTCTGGCACCTGGTCCCCATTACAATCCACAAAAGCATAAAATGCCTGGCTGTCACCTCTGGGATAGCGATCCGTAGCAGTTAGCTGATACCAGTCCTCGGTGTTCAGAAATTCCTGATAAGCAGCCATAGCTTCACCTGCCTGGACTGCCATGGTTTCATCTGCTTGGGCAGCCATGGTTTCTTCTACTCGGACAGCTATGGTTTCATCTGCTTGGACAGCCATGGTTTCACTTTCCTGGTAAGACAGTGAAGATAATATGGGCGTACCTGTATTGCAGCCTGATAAGAACATGCAGAAGAAGCTATAGATAATGGATATAAATATTTTTTTCATGCTGTGGATGCTTCCCTTTCTCTGTATTCAAAAACATGGTTTACCTATTAATTATAGGGCATATCCCCCTATTGCCACATCATAAAAAACACACGCACCTTCAGGCCCTTCACCTTCCGGATACGTGTGTCTCCCTTTTCTTCATTCAATAAATCAGGGTTTACATTTCACCCAGTCCATTCTCAATTGCCTGACTGATGGTCTCCATAGCCGCAGCCTCGTCCTCACCATCGCAAATCAGAGTAATCTCCGTACCGGACTTAATCCCAGCCGCCATCACGTTCAGAACGCTCTTGGCAATGATTCTCTTCTCACCGCATTCAATCAATACATCACATTTAAATTTCATAGCGGTCTGAGACAGAACCCCCGCAGGTCTTAAATGTAATCCAGACGGATTGACAACGGTCAAAGTCTTACTAAGCATGGCACATCTCTCCTTTTTAATTATATTATAATCCCTCCAATTCGCACCCTTGGGCACGAACCTCTCATTAAAATTTTATTACAAATCGGGGTATGTGTCAAGTATTAGACAGGATTTTCCGGCATTTTTCACAATGTTTGTTACTTTTTACGGAGGGTACGCAACCAGGGGAAAATATTGAGGAAGAGTTAATTCCACCGCATAAGCGGGTGGTGGAATTTAAATAAAAAATTTCCGGGATGCAATAAAATCGCGGCTGGTACTTTTCATTGGATTCTATTTTGTGTATATTTTATATGCTGGTATAAACGGTGCCAATCCACGTTATATCGAACGACCCGCTATAAAGACAGCATGCCAAGAATTAACACAGATGAAATCCTTCGGGAGTCCGGAGATTGGAGGAATTGATAGGACTAGTGAAAAAAATAACATTGATTGTAGGAATTATTTTTCTGATTTTAACATTTATAGGCAGCGGATATGTTCTTATAAATCATGGACAAGTAAATGCCGGATATGCCGTAGTACCAAAGATTTGGACTACGATATGTTTCGGATATTATCGAAGAGAAAAATAACATTCACCAAAATTTTCCAGATAAGCAACGGCAACACCTTTCCAAAAACCCAAAAAAACTTAAATCCCCCTTCAGAAAAACCAAAAGCACCCCCTGCCAAGAGAGAAAAAGTCGCCAAAAACAGGCCAGGGGTTGGCAGGGTTTGGCGACTTTTGGAGGGGCTTAGTACTTCCTGGGCAAAAAGACGGCAGTTGTACAAAAATGTTGCTGTAGCAGCAACGTGCGAAGACACGGCTGCGTAAAAACACCTCACCGTGACTGCCGTCTTTTTGCCCTGGAAGCACTTGCCCCGGAAACGGGAGCCAAACCCTGCCAACCCCTGGCCTGTTTTTTCACTCTCCCTGTTTATTTTCACTCTCCCTGTTATTTTCACTCCCCCTGTTTTTCCCTCTCCCTCTTAGAAAACACACACCCACAATAATCCTGCCGATACAACCCATACTCCGCAGATAACTCCACGGACCGCCTATAACCGTCCTTCTTTTTAAAATCAGAAGGCAAATAACTAACCGGATACACCAATGCCAGCGCTTCCCCGATCTCATTGAGCCACTGGGCATTCTTAAGGGGGCTGATGGATAAGGTAGTTGTAAAATAATCATATCCGCCCTCCGACGCCATCCTGGCAGATTCTTCCAGACGCATCCGATAACATCCGTAGCACCGCCTTCCGCCCTCCGGCTCCTGCTCCAACCCTTTCGCCATCTCATAAAAACGTTCCGGATCATAAGAGCCCACCACCAAATGAACCGGATAACGAACGATAAGCCGTTCAATCAAATGCTGCTGTTCCTGTACTCTTTTCTCATACTCTTCTTGGGGGGATATGTTCGGATTATAGTAAAAAACCGTAATTTCAAAATATTCCGATAAATACTCCAAAACATAACTACTGCAGGGCGCACAGCAGCTGTGCAGAAAGAGCCGGGGAACCCGGCTCATACTTTCGTTCTGTTTTATAATTTTTTCCAGTTCTCTCTGATAATTTCTGTTGTTCATATTTTTCTCTGCCCTAACCGGTAATGCTTATAAGAAATCCCGAATCCGCTTGCTTCTCACAGGATTACGCAGCTTACGAAGCGCCTTTGCCTCAATCTGCCGGATTCTCTCGCGGGTCACATTAAATTCCTTCCCTACCTCTTCCAGAGTCCTGGGATGTCCGTCTTCCAACCCGAAACGAAGCACAATCACCTGCCGTTCCCGTTCCTTCAGATCTCCCAAAAGCGCGTCAATATGTTCTCTGAGTATCACGGATTCTACGTTCCCTTCCGGAGTCACCACATTATTATCTGCCACAAAATCGCCCAGGTTAGAATCGTCTTCCTCGCCGATCGGCGTCTCCAAAGAGGCAGGCTCCCTGGCGATCTGCATGATCTCCATCACCTTCTCCTCTGACATATCGAGGGCGTCTGCCAGTTCTGCCACTGACGGCTCATATCCGAGTTCCAAAGTAAGCTTTCTCTGCATCTTTGACATCTTATTGATCGTCTCTACCATATGCACCGGTACACGAATCGTACGTGCCTGATCTGCGAGAGCTCTGGTCACGGACTGTCGAATCCACCAAGTAGCATATGTACTTAGCTTATATCCCTTTGTATAATCAAACTTTTCCACGCCTTTAATAAGACCCAGGTTGCCTTCCTGCACCAGGTCCAGAAAACTCATTCCCCTGCCCGTATAACGCTTTGCAATACTGACAACCAGACGCAGATTCGCCTCAATCAGGCGCTCCTTGGCATGTTCGTCACCCTCTGCCTTGCGTTTAGCCAGTACTAGTTCCTCATCTGCACTGAGCAGCGGCACCGTGCCGATCTCTTTCAGATACATACGCACCGGATCTTCCGTGCCGATTCCTTCCAAAAGATCCACAGCATCCAGATCGATCTCTTCCGACTCTTTTAGGAAGCTGTCATCCCCGACAAAATCGTCGTCATCCAACAGCAGCGAATCATCCGACATAAGGCTTTCGTCAATAAGCGGGATCACATCCACACGGCGTTCCTCCAGATAGCTGTAAATCTGCTCCATCTGGTCAGGCGTCAGATTGTCTCCTCGAAAGAAATCATTGATCTCCGCCACATCCAATGCGTTATGCTTGGTTTTGGCAACTTCCACCAGCTTTTTCAGCTTTTCTAAAAAATTGTCTTTTTCCACAGGTAACGTCCTTTCACTTAAGGGTAACTAACATAGTAAAAACCTACTCAACATATCATTATATAGCAGCAACCCTCAAATTTCAACATGTTTCTTTTCATTTTTCTTATGTTTTTGCTATTTTTTCAGGTTTTTCGTCAAAATTCTCCGTATTCCTATTTGCTGACAAAGATTTTCTATTGTTATGGAAGTATGGCTTCCGCCAAATTCTCCATCCAAAACCCAATCCACCGCTTCTTCTCCCTCTACTGTCAGGAATGAGGTTTTAAATTTGTGAACCAGCTCGCATTTCTCGTCCTTTAGCAGCAGGCTGGAAACGATACTGCTCAATTCTAACGGCGTTTTGGGTATCTCTATCAGCAGCACCTCAAAAAGTCCGTCACACAAAGACACATTTTGCCTTACTAATCCCTTAAACCCGCCAACACTGACCGTATTGGTCACAATGCCAAATATAAAATCCCCCTCGTATTTTTGTTCCGTTCCTGTTATTTTCAAAGAGTAGGATTTAATAGAGGATAAGCTTTTCACGCCCTCCAGCACATACGCCTGATGTCCTAACAGATTTTTCTTGTCCTGGGAAGTCAGGTAAGAAACCTCCGTAAAAGCGCCGAATCCTGCCACATAGACAAAATATCTCTCCGGGCCAAACTTTCCGATATCAATCGAATAAGGTTCCCCTCCTGCCGCCGCCAATGCAGCCGTTGCCATCTGACGGGGGATCTTCAGGCTGGCGGCAAAGTCATTCGTCGAACCCGCCGGAATATACCCCAATTCCGGACGGCTCTCCAGCTCCATCAACCCGGAAATTGTCTCGTTTAAGGTGCCATCCCCGCCGCTGCACACTACCAAATCCATACTGCCGCCATATCGCTTTGCTATATCTCTGGCCTCCATCGCCTGCTGGGTAATATGCACCTGTATCTCATATCCATGTTTTGCAAAGACGTCCAAAATCTCCAGCAATCGGTTTTTGATTTGTCCCTTCCCGGATTTCGGATTAATAATCAGCAGCATTTTTCTATTTTCTTCCATGCCGGATGCCCACCTCTCTTTCATTATCCTCATTTTATCAGCTTTGTATACCTGCCAAACGCATTCGGAAGCGGATAAATTGTCTTTAATTCATCTTTTCCTGCCGCAATATAGCCTTTTGGCAGTTCACCTTTCATTCGGATACGATACCCGGTCATATGCCATTCCACATGAGAAAATATATGCTTTGCCTCCGGAAGCGATTCACAGACGAGGATATCTGCCGGATTCAGTCCGAAAGCCTCTGCCAGCTGTTCGCACTTTAAGTGTCCGATCACATTCGGCAACTCATACAGGGAAGCTAAAAGCCCTGTATTCTCCCGTTTGTGAAGTCCGATCCGATCCTGGCATTCCAGAATGCACACGGTCCGTTTTTCACACCTGCGTTTTTTGGGAGGGGTTTTTACCGGAATCTCATCGGTAAGACTCTGCCGGGATGCAAGACAAAGTTTTCCCAACGGACACACCTCACATCTTGGTTTTCCGTTCGGCACACAGATCGTCTCTCCCAGTTCCATAATCCCCTGATTAAAAGAACCCGCATCCTGCTTCGGCATCGTCTCTGTCAGCATTGCCTCCATCCGCTTTTTTGTGGACTGTTTTAAAATATCCTCCCTGCTTACCAGGACACGGGAAAGCACTCTCAGCACATTGCCGTCCACGGCCGGCACCGCTTCATGAAAGGCGATGGAGGCGATCGCTCCCGCCGTATAGCTGCCGATTCCAGGCAGCTTCACTAAATCCTGATACCGCGGCGGCATCTCTCCTCCATATTCATCGACAATCTGCTGCGCTGCTTTTTTGAGATTCCTTGCCCGGTTATAGTATCCCAGGCCTTCCCAAAGCTTCATCAGGCGGTCGTCCTCTACCGCCGCCAGATCTGCCACCTCTGGCAAAGCCTGCATAAAACGGTCAAAATACGGCTTTACTGCTTCAATTCTGGTCTGCTGAAGCATGATTTCAGAAATCCAGACCCGGTAAGGCTTGGGATTCTCTCTCCAGGGAAGCGTCCGCGCATTGGCGTGATACCACGTCAGCAGCGGCTCATTTATCAAACGCAGACGTTCTTTATCGGATATGGCCGGATCGGCAGGCGCAGTCTCATATTTACACATAGCTGTAGATCCCCCGTACGGATACCTCTCCCGACATCACCTCACGCATCCCCTCTGAAGTTTCAACCAGAAGTTCTCCTTTTTTATTGATTCCCCGGCAAATGCCGCTGTAAGTGTCTCCTGGCGTCAAGACCTTCACCTCCCGGTCCCTGTTAATCAGATGCCGGCTGTATTCTTCTATCAGCAGGCTCAGATCCAATGTCTGCAGGAAGCGCCCGTAATACTCCTCCCACGCCTTGGCGACAGCAGCCGTCAGTTCCGCCCGGTTCACCGTCTTATCCGTACATAGCGATATGGAAGTCGCCTTATCCTGAAGTTCCTCCGGAAACTCCGTAATGCTGACATTGATGCCAATGCCCACCACTACATAATGGATGCGCTCCATCTCGGTGCTCATCTCCGTCAGAATCCCGCAGACTTTTTTCTCATCCAAAACCACATCATTGGGCCACTTAATCTGCCCCTCCAGCCCGGTTACCTGGTAAATGGCGGCCTCCACCGCCAGAGCGGCCACCAGCGTCAGCATAGACGCACATTCCGGCGGAATCTCCGGCCGCAGCAGCAGGCTCATCCAGATCCCCGCCCCGCTCGTTGAAAACCAGGTTCTCCCGCGCCGGCCCTTGCCTGCGTTCTGTTCCAGGGCCACCACCAAGGTGCCATTTGGAGCACCCTCCTCGGCACGGCGGCGGGCCTCATTGTTCGTGGAATCCGTCACATCCAGAAACACCAGGTTCCGTCCGACCCATTTTGTATGCAGCGCGCTGCAAATCTCTTCCCTGGTAAATACATCCTCGCTTTTTTTCAAATGATAGCCCCGGTTACGGATAGCTTCAATCTCATATCCATCCTCCTGAAGCTGCCGGATCACCTTCCACACGGCAGTTCTTGAAACCCCCAGGCGCTCACATAATTCCTGGCCCGACACATATCCTGCCGTGCCCTTTAACATTTTTAATATCTCTGTTTTCACCATTACCTCCGGATACTAATCGCACTGGCCACACCGACCAGTACCAAAATCACCGCAAGCATACATAAGATAACTCCGTTCACCTTCCGTTTCTTATCTCTGCCGCTGTTTTTCAGCCGATACCAGCCGCTGGCACCGTTAAGCAACCCGGCCAGCCAGAAAATAACCGGAAACAGAAACTGATTCTTCTCCGGCTCCAGAAATGCCAGCACCGCGCAGATCACTACCAGTATCCCAATCACAATATGCAGAAGATCCAGCATCATCGCTTCATTCCGATGGTTTCTCTTCCTCTCCTGGTTCACCATACCCTGCTCCTTATTCCACAAGGGTCGCCGCCATCACGGCCTTGATTGTATGCATACGGTTCTCAGCCTCATCAAACACCTTGGACTGCCCGGACTCAAACACCTCGTCGGTCACTTCCATTTCCGTGATATTGAAACGTTCTCCCATCTCTTTGCCGATTCTGGTTTTCAGATCATGGAAAGCCGGCAGGCAGTGAAGGAAGATCGCCTGCTTTGCTGCATTCTCCATCACCTGCGCTGTCACCCGGTACGGCGTCAGCTCGCGGATTCTCTCCTCCCACACCTCATCCGGTTCTCCCATAGATACCCACACATCCGTATAAATGATATCCGCTCCTGCGGTTCCCGCTTTTACATCCTCTGTCAGGGTGATGCTTCCGCCGGAGGCCGCTGCATATTCCCGGCACTGCTCAACCAGCTGTGAATCCGGAAAATATTTTTTCGGTGCACACGCCACAAAGTCCATCCCCAGCTTTGCGCATCCTACCATCAAGGAATTCCCCATATTATATCTGGCGTCTCCCATATAGACTAATTTAAGTCCCTCCAGTTTCCCGAAATTCTCCCGGATGGTCAGCATGTCCGCCAGGATCTGCGTCGGATGGTACTCATTTGTAAGGCCGTTCCATACGGGCACTCCCGCATAACGGGCCAGTTCCTCAACGATCTCCTGACCATATCCGCGGTATTCAATGCCATCATAAATCCGGCCCAGTACCCGTGCGGTATCCGCAATACTCTCCTTCTTGCCAATCTGCGAACCAGACGGGTCCAGATAGGTGCTCCCCATTCCCAAATCCTGCGCCGCCACCTCAAAAGAACAGCGGGTCCTGGTACTGGTTTTCTCAAAAATCAAAGCGATATTCTTTCCCTCACAAAGCCTGGCCAGGACCCCTGCCTTCTTTTTTGCCTTGAGATCAGCCGCAAAATCCAGCAGATATAAAATCTCCTCCGCCGTAAAATCCTTCAATGTCAAAAAGCTTCTTCCTTTTAAATTCATAAATGGCTCCTCCATATATTTCCTCATTCCTGATTAATTATCTATAACTTACTATAAGGGACAATCCATGTCAAGATTTCTTCTTTTTTCTCTTTTATAAAAAATGAATAAAATGCAAAAAGCCACTCCAGTCCTTCTCTGAAAATGGCCTTTTACCGTTCCCTCCCGCAACAGGAAATTTACTTTTCTTCTTTTCCGACTTCCGTCAGAGACTTTACCAATCCGGCAATGCTCTGAATCTCAGAGGGAATAATAATCTTTGTCGCTTTTCCGTCGGCGGCCGCCATAAATGCCTCCAGGCTCTTGAGTCTTAAAACAGCCTCGTCTGCGCCTGCCTCCTTCAGATAACGGATACCGTTGGCATTGGCCTGCTGCACCTTCAGAATCGCCTCTGCTTCACCCTCTGCCTCCTTGATCCGCTTTTCTTTTTCTGCCTCCGCATGAAGAATCGCCGCCTGCTTATCTGCCTCCGCATCCAGAATCGCCGATTCCTTTTTGCCCTCTGCTACCAATATCGTGGATTTCTTCTCACCTTCCGCCCGCAGAATCGCCTCACGCCGCTCGCGCTCTGCCTTCATCTGCTTTTCCATGGCATCCTGAATCGCTGCCGGGGGGATGATGTTCTTCAACTCCACCCGGTTTACCTTGATCCCCCAGGGGTCGGTCGCCACATCCAGAGACGCCCGCATCTTGGTATTGATCGTCTCTCTGGAAGTCAGGGTCTGATCCAGTTCCAGATCGCCGATGATATTACGCAGGGTCGTGGCCGTCAGATTCTCTATCGCCATAATGGGATTCTCCACACCATACGCAAACAGCTTTGGATCTGTAATCTGAAAAAACACCACCGTGTCAATACGCATCGTGACATTATCTTTTGTTATCACCGGCTGCGGTGCAAAATCTACCACCTGCTCCTTCAGGACTACCTTTTTCGCTACCCGGTCCACAAACGGCAGAAGGAAATGCACCCCCACATGCCATGTGCCCAGATATGCGCCCAGACGTTCCACCACCAGCGCGGAGGCCTGAGGTACAATACGGACACAGGATACCAAAACGACCAGTATCACAATCAACAGTATCAGAAAAATAATAATTGCTCCCATATTATGCTTCCTCCTGTAACTTCTCTACAATCAGCTTTACTCCTTCAATCCCCTGAATCTTTACCACGGTCCCGACCGTATAGACCGCCTCCGGCTTCCTGGATCTGGCCGTCCATTCCTGACCGCCTGCAATGGCCGAACCAGTCCCCAGCACATTGTTGATCTCAACCGTAACACGCGCCTCTTTGCCAATCAGTTCCTGCGCATTGGTCTTCACCGTCTGGCTGTTGACATATTTTGATGCAAACGGCCTTGTGAGAAACAGCAGCACAAACGACGTGGCTACAAATGCTGCCAGCTGGATTTCTATGCTGGTATCGAACAAAGACAGTATAAAGGCGACAACAGCGCCTCCGGCAAACCAGATGGTGGTCAGTGCCATGGTAGCTATCTCAATCCCCACCAGTACAACGAAACCTATCAGCCAATAGATGGGTATCATCTCTCCTACCTCCTTTTTTCGATGGGCGGTGACGCAGTACACGCTCTCTTTCGTCAATTACGGACAGTGTACCATGTCCGTGAAGTGTTCCTTAAAAATTATACCACATTATGAAGCCGGTTACAATCGGGTTCGGAAAATGTAAGAATTTGCAAGCAGTCCAGCCACATCCGCTAAAAACCACCCGATTGGCACGGCTGCCCAGATTCCTTTTACTCCGATCCATGGCACCGAGGAGAGTGTGTAAGCAAGGATCACCCGGGTCCCCAGGGAAATTACCGTCAGCACCACGGACATTCCCGGCCGCCCCATGGCACGGAAATATCCGTAAAAAAGAAACAGAAAGCCGATCAGGCAATAAAAAGCGCCTTCCATCCGCAGATATCCGACTCCCACTGCCAGCACCTCCCATTCCTCCGGCCGGATAAAGATAAGGAGCAATTCTCTTGCAAACAGACATACTCCGGCAGTAATCAGCAGGCAGAACAGAAACGTGCAGACCCATGCGCTGCGGATTCCTTTTTTGATCCGCCCGCTTTCTCCCGCCCCGACATTCTGAGCCACAAAGGTAGAAAACGCATTGCCGAAATCCTGCACCGGCATATAGGCAAAGGAATCAATCTTCACTGCCGCCGCAAAAGCGGCCATCACCACTGGCCCGAAGCTGTTGACCAGTCCCTGAACCATCAAAATGCCAAAATTCATCACCGACTGCTGTACGCTGGTCAGAAAAGAAAGCTGAAATATCTCCTGAAGCACCTGCCAATCCCACCGCATCCACATTCTTTCCGGCCGCAGCTCCGGAAATTTTGCCAATGTGTAAAAGGCAATCCCGACGCCGGAAAATATCTGCGCCAGCACAGTTGCCCAGGCCGCCCCTGCAATCCCCTGATCAAACACCAGTACAAACACCAAATCCAAAATAATATTAGACACTGCAGAGATCCCCAAAAATATCAACGGCACTACGGAATTTCCCACCGCCCGCAGCAGCGATGCCACATAATTATAGAGAAAAATGGAGGCAATACCCCAGAAAATAATCCAAAGGTATTCCCGCATCTGCCCGTAAACCTCCTGCGGCACCTGCAAAAAAGCCAGAATCCCGTCCAGGCCTGCAAATACTGCCCCATTCATAATCAGGGTCAGCAGCCCGATCATCACAAAGGACAAAAACATCCCCTGCTTCATCCGCCCAAAATCCTTTTTCCCATAACAGACTGAGAGCATCACTCCGCTTCCCATGCAAAATCCAAGCAAAATAGAATTGAGAAACGTCATCAGCGTATAGGCCGAACCTACCGCTGCCAGCGCTTCTCTTCCGATATAACGGCCCACAATCAGGGTGTCCGTCACGTTATACATCTGCTGCAGCAGATTGCCCGCAATCATGGGCAATGCAAACTGCAGCAACGTTTTGGTAATATTTCCTTTTGTCAAATCCAGTGTTTTCATTATACTTCCGTCCAGCCAGAAAAATCCTTTTGGCTTTCCTGACTCTCCTGATCCGTTTCTGATTCTTCTTTGGCAGGATGCTCCTCTTCCGGCCTCTCTTCTGAGTCCTCCTTCTCTTCTGAGTCCTCCTTCTCTTTTGAGCCCCCTTCTGAGTCCTCTCCCGGTTTTTCTTCCGGCTCCGGGATTCCCTTGCACCGGCGGAAAATCTCCATAAATTCTTTTCCGGTAATCGTCTCTTTCTCGATCAGAAATTCCGCAATCTCATCCATCACTTCCCGGTTCTCACTCAGAAGCCGCTTTGCCTCGTCATACGCTTCCTTAAGAATCCGCATAATCTCGTTGTCCACTTCCGCCGCCGTGGCGTCCCCGCAGTTCATGACCGCACGGCCGGTCAGATACTGATCCTGCTGGGTGGTCAGTCCCATAAGCCCGAATTTTTCCGACATGCCATACTGCGTCACCATCGCCCGGGCCAGACGGGTCGCCTGTTCGATATCGTTGGCGGCACCGGTAGTAACCGAATTAAATACGATCTCCTCCGCCGCGCGGCCTCCCAAATATCCCACCAGCATCGCCTGAATCTCTTTTTTGCTGTTTAAGTACTTTTCTTCTTCCGGGACGTGCATCACGTATCCCAATGCGCCCATCGTGCGCGGTACAATGGTGATCTTCTGTACCGGTTCGGCATCCTTTTGCAAAGCGCTCAAAAGCGCATGGCCCACCTCATGGTAGGACACGATCCGCCGTTCTTCCTTGCTCAGCACCCGGTCTTTCTTCTCTTTGCCCACCAGCACCACTTCCACTGCCTCAAACAGATCCTTCTGGCATACGGCATTCCTCTTATGCTTGACTGCCAGTATTGCCGCCTCATTGATCATATTGGCCAGATCCGAACCTACCGCTCCGGATGTGGCCAGGGCTATGGCATCCAGATCAACCGTATCATCCAAAGAAACGTTCTTGGCATGCACCTTCAATATCTCCACCCGGCCCTTCAGATCCGGCTTGTCAACGATAATCCGGCGGTCGAAACGTCCCGGCCGTAAAAGCGCCGGGTCCAGAATCTCCGGACGGTTCGTGGCCGCCAGGATCAAAAGCCCCTTGGAGGAGTCAACGCCATCCATCTCTGAGAGCAGCTGGTTTAAGGTCTGCTGCTGCTCCGACTCCCCTCCGCCGCCATAATTGCTGCGGCTGCGTCCGATGGAATCCACCTCATCAATAAATATAATACAAGGGGAGGTCTGCTGAGCCTGTTTGAAAAGGTCCCTCACCCGGGATGCGCCAACTCCCACGTACATCTCCATAAAATCCGAACCGGAAAGAAAATAAAACGGCACTTTTGCTTCCCCTGCCACCGCTCTGGCCAGCAGGGTCTTGCCCGTTCCTGGCGGTCCCACCAGCAGGGCTCCCTTGGGCAGACGCGCTCCGATATGGGTATATTTTCCGGGATTCTGCAAAAAATCCACCAGTTCCACCAGCGACTCTTTCGCCTCATCCTCCCCTGCCACATCGGCAAAGGTGATCCCGGTATCCTTCTGCATATACATCTTGGCCGTGCTCTTCCCCACGCCCATGATGCCTCCGCCCATGCGCTTCATCATAAAATTCATAAATATTACAATGATCACAAACGGAATCACAAAACTCAGGATGCTTTCCAGCAAAACACTGCTGTCCTGCAGTTCCTGGTTGATCTCCACCCCATGCTCCAGAAGACGGCTGGAAAAATCCCAGTCCGATCCCAAGCGGATCACATAATACTGCTTTGCCGGATTCTTCTCGTTGACGGTATCCTTGTAGGTGATATCCAGGACGGAGCTTTTCACCAGGACAGACTCTACCAATCCGGCGTTTACTTCCTCCACAAACTGGTTATAGCTGATCTCCTCCCGTCCCTCCGTCACCATGATGTTACGCATCATATACACTGCCACCAAGGTAATGATAGCGGCTACCAGCATAACCATAAACTGGCTCTGCGGTCCCTGGTTTTTATTATTGTTGCCGCCATTCTCCGGCGGCCGGTGATTATTATTTTCCATGCTTTGTATGATCTCCTTGTTCCTCTTACCTTTCTGTCAAAACGCACTGACTTTCATTATACTTGCTACTTGCTCAGAAATCAAGAAAAGCCCACGTAAAAATCTGTAAAAATTAAATGAATTTTTAAACTTGCTGTTTTTCACGATCCAGACAGAGCGCATATCCGTTATTTTTTCATGACCTGTCGCAAACTATTCTGATTTTCCGAAAAAAGAGGCAACCAAAAATCCATTGAAAATCTTGCCACTTATAAATCCTTGTCTTTCAGCCATACTATTCCTGTCAATATTTTTTGCCTGTTTTCTCATAACAGAAAGGAGTCCGCCTAATGAAAAAGCCGCACAAAAATGATAATCTGTCCCACGATCCCTATCACTGTGATATCCCGGATGATCTGGAAATCAAATCCTGTTCCGCCACGGACTGCACCGGACTGATTCCCGCTCTTCCCCAGTCAGATTCCGAACTGGAATCTTATGCGGAAATATATCATTACCCGGCCGACATCTTCCATTCTTAAAGCAAAAGGGTCAAATCCGTAAAACAGCGGTTCTTTACAGGAATCACCTGCCAAAGAACCGCTGTTCCTTTTTAGTACTCTCCCCGGCGCAAAAGCTTGCGGATACAGGCAAAGGTCCTTCTCTCCCCCTTCTCCCTCAGCATAATCAGAATTTTCTCCAACAGCCTTTTCGTCTCCGGATGCATCGCCCCTTCCAGATAAGGCTGCTCCCGCTGATAATATTCCCACGCCGATGCGTCTGTATACTCCCTGCCGCGGTATACCTTGCAGGCGGCAATCCGGTCCATAACCATCTCTATCACATAATTGAGCGGCATCTTGCATCCGGCAATCCCACAGCTGGCTTTGGAAAAGTCCATCCAATATTCAAAATGGTGCTTATTCCTCCCCTTGTGGTGCAGCCAGGCAGCCGAATATCCCAGAAGTTCCCGTTCTACCGCATTGGGGCTTCTGTTTCCCTGATAATAACGGACTCCTGTCCAAAATTCGGACGGCATATATTTAGACAGGTCATGCAGCAGTCCCTGCTTATATAAGCCTACTTTGAAACAATGCGTCATAACCAGGCATTTATGCTCCGTGATCGTCACCAAATGACGCCATATATTCTGTAATTGCATCATGAAACCACCTTCCCTCCGTAACAGCAGCCTACTCTCTGCCCCCTGACAGTTTACCACATTCCTGCCTTTGATGCCAGTCCCTTTTTCCTCTGTCGTCAATTCCTATCACTCCTATCGAATTTACTCTGAATTTGTTTGACAACTTTCTTTTTCTATGATATTCTTAGTAAAGTTGCACAAGTTTGCAGCCATATCTATTTATTTCATTTTGGAGGTAGTAACATGAGCAAAGGTACAGTAAAGTGGTTCAACAACCAGAAAGGCTATGGCTTTATCTGCGACGAGCAGGGCAACGATGTATTCGTTCACTACTCTGGTCTGGAGATGGAAGGCTACAAGACTCTGGAGGAGGGCGCTCAGGTAGAATTTGAAGTAACAGAGGGAGTTAAAGGTCCGCAGGCCATTCATGTAACCACACTGTAATTCATGATATCACAGGCCGGAACCTTCGGCCTATGACAGCACGAGGCGGCAAGATGACCCATTGTAAAGGCAGTCGCAGGAAGATATCCTGCGGCTGCTTTTCCTATATTTCCCTCTGCCCGATACCGATTCCCAAAAAACTGTCAGCGCAGCAGCGAAAGCAGCGAATTCCCAATCGTTCCTCCCGGCATCTTTACTCCGAATATGTCGGCCACCGTGGCGCCCACCACTCCAAACGTATCCGCTTCCGGCAATTCGCCGCTTCCCTCCAGTTTTTTGGCATACACAAGCAATGGCACCTGTTCCCTGGTATGGTCTGTCCCTGTATAGGTGGGATCATTGCCATGATCCGCCGTGATCATCAGCAGGTCTTCCTCTCCAAGCGTCTCCAGAAGTTCCCCCAGTTTTTCATCAAACCGTTCCAGTTCCTCCCCATAGCCTTTCGGGTCTCTGCGGTGTCCCCACAAAGCGTCAAAATCCACCAGATTCACAAAACAAAGGCCGCGAAAATCCTCCTTTGCCGCATCGATGGTCTGCTCCATGCCGTGGACCGAACTTTTGGATTTCCATGCACGCGTAATACCGCAGCCGGCAAAAATATCCTGGATTTTCCCTATCGAGAGCACCTCCAACCCGGCCTCCTTCAACGCATCCAGCACGGTCCGGCCAAATGGAGGAAGGGCATAATCATGCCGGTTACTGGTTCTTTTGAACTCTCCCCGTCTTTTTCCCACATAAGGGCGGGCGATCACGCGTCCTACCTTCCACTCATCGCGCATCGTCAGTTCCCGGGCAATCTCACAGCAGCGGTACAACTCCTTTAGGTCAAAAGTTTCCTCATTCCCGCAAATCTGCAGTACCGAATCCGCTGAAGTATAGACAATCATATGTCCGGTGGCAATCTCTTCTTCTGCCAGTTCTTCCAGAATCTCCGTCCCGCTGGCGCTCTTGTTCCCGATGATCTTGTGCCCGGTCCTTTTCTCCAGTTCTGCAATCAGTTCCGGCGGAAAACCAGTGTCCGTAAAAGTGATAAACGGCTTCTCTGTCTTCAGTCCCATCATCTCCCAATGGCCGGTCATCGTATCTTTGCCACGGCTTCTCTCATTCAGTCGCGCAAAATATCCTGACGGACATCCGACCGCTTCTACCTGCTTTAACGGATGCAGATTGGCCAGTCCGAGTTTTTGCAGGTTCGGGATATTAAAATGTTCCACACTCTCCGATATATGTCCCAGCGTATCCGTTCCCGCATCCCCATAGTCTGCCGCATCCGCGGCACCTCCGATTCCCAGAGAATCAATCACTATCACAAACACCCGCTTCCAGGGTTTTTCTGTCATATTGCGCTCACTCCCTTCCGTCATTCTTCTCCTCCTTTTGCAGATTATCCGGCCCAAATCCCATCGGCAGCAGTTCCTGCAGACGGTAATCTTTCCAGTGCTTCTCGTCTTTTGCCAGAATCACCCGAAATGTTTCCGGATCGCAAAACTCCATCATCACCTGACGGCACACGCCGCAGGGCGCTGTGTATCCGTCCAGTACCCCATTCATTCCGCCCACAATGCAAATCGCCGCAAACTCCCGCTCCCCCTCGCTGACTGCCTTGAAAAATGCCGTTCGTTCCGCGCAGTTTGTCGGCGTATATGCCGCATTTTCTATGTTGCAGCCCTGATATACCTTTCCGCCCGCAGTCAGCAAGGCCGCCCCTACCCGGAAACCGGAATAGGGGGTATATGCGTATCCCATCGCGTCAATCGCCAGACGAATCAGTTCCTCTTCTGCCATCCTGGCACCCTCCTTCCCCTGTTTGCAGGATTACTCCTTGCTTTCCTCCTTCACCAGACGAATGACTCGGCTGCTCCCCAGCCTCTGCGCACCCAGTTCCAGGAATTTTTCGGCATCCTCCAGAGAAGATATCCCGCCGGCTGCCTTAATCTTCACTGCTTTCCCCACATGCTTTGCAAACAGTTCTACATCCTCAAAGGTTGCTCCCGCGGCAGAAAACCCGGTGGAAGTCTTAATATAATCCGCCCCGGCGTTTGTCACGGCCTGACACATGCGGATCTTCTCCTCTGTGGTAAGCAGGCAGGTCTCAATAATCACCTTCAGGATCTTCCCGTTGCAGGCTCTTTTGATCCTGCTTATCTCCTGTTCCACCAAATCAAAGCGGCCGTCTTTCACCCAGCCTAAATTAATCACCATGTCGATCTCATCGGCTCCGTCCTTTATGGCCTGCTCTGTCTCAAACACCTTCACCGGCGTGACCGAATAACCGTTGGGAAAGCCGATCACGGTGCAGACCGCCATACGGTCTTTCACATATTC
Organism: uncultured bacterium; assembly: GCA_947063875.1. Taxonomy (GTDB): domain Bacteria; phylum Bacillota; class Clostridia; order Lachnospirales; family Lachnospiraceae; genus Brotaphodocola. The sequence goes on along the minus strand of CAMSTY010000004.1, from coordinate 66,578 downwards.
TTTTGCCTGTTTTACGTAAGACGGGGGAATGCAGACAGATGCCGTTCCATACGCGACCGCCTCCTCACACAGGCTGCGGACGGATTCCCAGCCGGCTGTCTGTGCCAGCTGCGTATGATCCACATGACTCAAGATTTCTTTCCGTTCCATCGTCCATCCTTTCCTTTCATCTATTTCTGTTTTTACTGTTTTTTATCCCTGCGGATCAGGACCCGGATCGCTTCCACCGCTGTCCGAATCGCCGCATCCGTGTCATGCACCACCGGATTCTCAAGTCCGGCTTTCGCCCTCTCCTGATTCGCCATCACCAGCAGCACGGTCCCTGCCCGCACATGCAGATAATTTGCCACCACAAATACGGCAGCCGATTCCATTTCCGACGCCTTGCAGCCCAGCCGCACCCAGGCCTCCCACTTTTCCATCAGTTCCCGCCCCACCGGTTTCGTCTCCGGCGAGTGCTGGCCATAAAAGGAATCCTTGCATTGGACCACTCCCACATGATATGGAAGGGCCAGGTTTTTCGCGGCCTCCGCCAGCGCCGTCGTCACCCCGAAGTCCGCAACGGCCGGAAACTCAATCGGCGCATACTCCCGGCTGGTCCCTTCCATCCGGATTGCCCCGCTGGCCACTACCAGATCCCCGCTTTTCACCTGCAGATCCATGCCGCCGCTGGTTCCCACCCGAAGAAAGGTATCGGCCCCGCACTGCGCCAGTTCCTCCATGGCAATCGCCGCCGACGGCCCTCCGATGCCGGTTGACGTCACGCTGACCATTTCCCCATCCAGGCTTCCCGTATAGGTAACATACTCACGATTGTCCGCGATCAGCTTCGGATTCTCAAAATATTCCGCAATCAGACGGCACCTTTTCGGATCTCCCGGCAATATTACATACCGCCCGACCTCGCCTTTCCCCACCTGAATATGATACAGTTTTCCATCCTGCTCCGAATAATCAATCATACCCTTTCTCCTTTCTTTTTTTGTGAAGCCGTCTTTGTCCGTTCTTTTTTCTCTGGCAGACGCTACCTCGCCTGCGCCAGCAAAACCTTCAGTTCTTCCACCGTCACCGGATAATGCCGATTGCAGAAATGACAATTCACCTCTATCGTCTCTCCCTCATCAATCATCTGCTGCAATTCCTGCTTTCCCACGCTGACCAGGGCCTTTGCAATCCTTCCTCTCGAACAATTACACTGAAATCTTACCGGAAGACGATCCAGGATCTCCAGGCCGAAATCTCCCAGGATGTATTCCAGAATCTTCTCCGGCGTCCTTCCCTCATCCAGCAAGGCGGTGATGGAAGTGATCTGCGCCAGCTTCTGTTCCAAACCGGAGATCACCTCTTCCGAGGCCCCGGGCATCATCTGCAGGATGAAGCCGCCCGCCTGACGGACTGTGTTCTCCCGGTTCATCAATACGCCCAGAGCCACGCTGGAAGGAGTCTGCTCCGAGGTGGTAAAATAATAAGTCAGATCCTCCGCGATCTCCCCGCTTACCAGTATGGTCTGTCCTACATAGGGTTCCTTCAGCCCGATATCGCGGATCACGGTCAATACCCCGATTCCCAGCGCCCCACCCACGTCCAGTTTCCCTTGCGCATTCGGCGGCAGCATGACCTCGGGATGGAACGCGTAACCCTTTACGCCGCCCTTTGAATCCGCGGTCACCGTCAATCCGCCGATCGGGCCGTCCCCCTCTATCTTAATCGTCAGAAGATCATTCTCTCCCTTCATCATTGCGCCCATCATCGCGCCTCCCGTCATCAGACGCCCCAGCGCCGCTGTCGCCACCGGACTGGTATTATGGGCATTCCTGGCGAATTCCACCGTCTCCCTTGTTGTCGCCGCAAACGCCCGGACCTGCCCTTTCGCGGCCGTGGCCCGGATCATATAATCCGACATATCCTGCCTCCTGTCTTTATTTCCCTTCAAATTCTTTTTGAAATGCCATCAAATCCTGCCCTTTCAGCGCCCTTTCCAGCAAGGAAGGAAGCCTCTGCGGAGTACAGGCAAAGCAGGGTATCCCTGCTGCCGCTATCCTCTGAGCCATCTGTGCGTCATAGTAGGGCTTTCCTCCATCCGCAATCGCCAGCAGGCACACCACAGTCGCCCCGGATTCCTTTATCTCCTCCAACCGCCTCAGCATACCTGCACGATTGCCGCCTTCCATCAGGTCGCTGATCAGAAAAAACAGGGTTTTTTGGGGATTCTCGATAAACTGCTGGCAGTATTGGATCGATTTGTTGATATCCGTACCGCCGCCCAGCTGAAATCCGAACAGCAGGTCCACTGGGTCCTCGCACTTCTCGGTCAGGTCCACCACCTGCGTATCAAAAGCCACAATCCTGGTGCGCAGCGCCGCCATACTGGCTAAAATACAACTCATAATCGACGAATATATCACGGATTCTCCCATAGAACCGCTCTGGTCCACATCCAGGATCACGGTATATTTATTGGCGGCTGTCTTTGTGGTGCGGTCAAAAAAGTAGTAGTGCTCCGGAATGATCTTTTTTAGCTCCGGATTGTAATTTTTAATGCCCCGGCGGATTGTGGTGGGGAAATCGAGCGCGGCGGCGGAGGGAATCGGCGAATGCTGCCGGCGGTTGACCGCTGCCGTCACCGCCCGCCGGATATCGCTCTCCAAAAGCTTATTGATCTCCTCCACGATCTTCGCCATAAATTCCCGCACACTGTCTTTGCTCCGTTTGGGAACCTGATCTTTTAAAAGCAGGATGGTGGTAGCCAGATTCATATCCGGTTCCACCTGTTCCAACAGTTCCGGTTCAAAGATCAGCTGCTTTAAGCCGCACCTCTCCATCGCGTCTGCCTGGACGATTTTTACCAGTTCCTTGTCAAACAAGGTACGCACGTCTCCCAGCCACCGGGTAATCTGCGGATTGGAAGGCCCCTTTCCTGCCCCCCGCCCGCCAGGTCCGAAATTGCTAAACCCTCCGGCAGAATTCTTGTTATAGATCGCCGCCAAAGCCTGATCCATCAGCCATTGCTCTTCCGAAAGAGCCGCCTCCCCCGAACCATCCATCTCCTCAAACTTCACCTGGCTTTCTTCTCCCAGGATCAGCCGCCAACGCTTCATCTGTTCTTTGATCTCCATCGGTTGCGCCCCTTTCCTGTCTGACCTCGCCGCTGCTGCCGTCAGATATCTCCGAAGTCAAAATCTTCCAACCCCGACAACATCTCCAATTCTTCCTCCAAAACCGGCCCGTTTAAGACCTCGCTGACCTGCGACGGATTCACCTGCCAGATCTCTCCCAGATTCTCCGCAATCTGATTTTTCTCTTCCGAATTGAAGTCTGCAAAGGCACGGCGCAAAAACACCAACGCCCGCTTGAACTCTTCATCATCGAGAGTGTCCAGATACTCGCTCAGCTTCTCCCACAGGTTCAGCCGTGCGATCAGTGCGTAATGGTTCTTCATGGACAGGCCTTCAAACCAGCCCGCCCCCAGATCAGCCGGAATCCCCTTGGAAAGACGGCGCTGTACCTCTCTCCCCAGTTCCTCGCTGCCCATCTGTCCGCATTCCAGAAGAATTGCCGCCGCCAGACCGGACAGCCGGGTATTCAAATCATCCCGCCCGGCGATCTCTTCCAGCGCCCGCAGCCACCGTTCGCGGTCCAAAAACTCATGATTTACCGACACTTCATGCAGCGTAATGATCGCCTGCGCAATCTGTTTTGCCGCCGCGTCGTCACAGACGCATTCCCCCGCCAGGATCAGCATGGCGCGCAGAAAAAGCTGAGACAGGATCGGCACCAGCGGAGCGCGGTCCAGACGGCGGATATCCCCATAGCGCAGCACTACCGACAGCCGGCCTGCCGTCTTTGCAATCTCTGTGACTGCCGCCGCGTCCACCGCCATTTTCTGAAGCGACGTAACTGCGTATTCCATGGACGTCGGCATCCCGCAATTGCATGCGTCTTCAATCACGGCGGCAATTTCGGCAATCCCTGTGCTCTCTTCCGTCCGCTCCCGCAACTCAAACGAGGCCGCCTGTTCCACGGTATCCCCTTTCAGCACGGCTTCCACAATCTGAATCTCCGCCTCCGGCGTCCAGCGCAGCTGCCATTGTTCCGCCCAGGTGGCACGTTCCTGGTTCACCGCCTGCACCGAAGCAAAACAGATCCCAAGCACCCGCAGCCGATGCAGGAAAAAAGAACGTTCCAAATCCAAAAATGCCGATTTTTGCGACTTTACCGTCAGTTTTTCCCTCAAGTCCAGAGACAGTCCCTGTGCCGTCACAGATTTATATCTTTCCAGCCGAAGTTCCTGCAGCCGGTTGTTAAAATCCGACTGGATCGAGGTCTGGCTGACTCCCTCCGGCAGGCTCCCTATCCCTGTGCCGATTTCCGTATCCGCCACCGCTACGGCAATCTCCGAAAGACTTCCATGCCCGATACAAGTAACCGCCGCATCCCGCAGATCCCGCAAAGCCGGCAGCCGTCCGTCGTGAAGTCCTGCCAGGGACAATGCCAGCCGCATGGCCTCAATGATCTCTGCCGACGAGACATGGCTGCCATGCTCCCTCTGGTACGCCGCCAGAGACGTCAGATAGCAGCGGCCTGCATAATCCGGCTCCCGCCGGCACAGTCCTTTCCACAGAAGTTCATAATACGCCGGTGCGCGGTTCCCCGCCCCGTAGCCGGCCCTCTCCGAGAGGCGGTAATACGAATAAGGCATCAGCGTCTTTTTTGTCTCCAGACGGGGAAGCTTTTTGAATTCCTTTTCCGTCATCGGCTTGTCATTTCCCAAAAGGCCCTGTACGTGAAACGCCCCTGTGACCACCACGATCTTTTCGGGTTTTGTCCCTTCTTTCACCGCCTTCATAATCTCCCGGCGCATATAAGCTTCCCGAATCCGGTTTTCTTCGTTCTCTTTGCCGCCCTCTTCTTCATCGCCCAGAGACAATTCCCGCAATGCACGCCCGAATTCTGACGCGCCGCTGTGATATCCGCCCGCATCCATGGCATGCTCCATAATCCGTTCCCAGAAGGTTTCATGGTCTTTGTCCCCGGATAGTTCATCCAGGCAACGGTATACCAGAGCCGTACGGCTCTCCTTTGCTTCTGCCTTTTCGCCCTCCTGAGACAATATTTCCCGCTTTTGCTGCTCAAGCCCCAGAAATATCTCCGACGGCAAATCACAGAACCGGCATGCACACCCATGTTCTTTTGCCCAGAGGATCGCCTGGTATTCCGGAGAATACACAGCAAACGGATAGATAATGGTCTGAATCGGCAGCTTTTGTGTGTAAGCCATCACCGCCACCGGCGGCCTCACTTCCCCGGCCCCTAAGTCATCCATCAGTTCCGTAAAGTCCGCAGGCCCTTCAATCAGCACCAGTTCCGGCAGAATCTGGTCCAGATATTCCCGCAGATAATATGCGCCGGCCGGTGATAGATGCCGGATTCCAAACACATGCGGCACACCCTTTAAAGCCTTTGCGGCCTTTTTCCCTGCCGGATTCCCCTTCTCTGTCTTGCATTCCATCAGCGGTTCAGTTCCTTGCATTCCTGATACAGAGACAGCCATCTTGACCCTCGTTTCTTCATGATATTTTCCAGATACTCTTCCCAGACCTTTCCGTCCTTACTGTCCTCTTTGACAATCGCGCCCTGCAGGCCTGCCGCCAGGTCATAATCTGTGATTGCCCCGTCACCAAAGCTTCCCGCCAGAGCCATGCTGTTGGCCAGCAGCGAGATCGCCTCCGCCGTCGACAGCACGCCGGAGGTCGCCTTTAGCTTCTGCTTTCCGTCCAACGTCACCCCGCTGCGCAGTTCCCGGAAAATGGTACATACCTTCTCCACCACCTCTTTCTCCGGCAGACGTGCGTTGAGGTCCAGGCTGCCGGAAAGCTGCTCCATCCGGGTCCGTACAATATCCATCTCCGCTTCCAGGCTGTCCGGCGCCGGAAGCACCACGATATTGAACCTCCGCTTAAGGGCCGCCGACATCTCGTTCACGCCTTTATCCCTGGTGTTGGCCGTCGCAATCACGGAAAAACCTTTCCGGGCCGGAACCTCCGCTCCCAGTTCCGGCACAGAAATCCGTTTTTCCGACAGTATGGAAATCAGGGCATCCTGCACCTCCGAAGCACAGCGGGAGATCTCCTCCACCCGCGCAATCTTTCCCTGCTCCATGCAGCGATAAATCGGGCTGGGAATCATGGCCTCTTTTGACGGCCCGTTGGCAATCAGCATCGCGTAATTCCAGGAATAGCGAATTTGCTCTTCCGTGGTTCCTGCCGTTCCCTGAATCACCCGGGTAGAATCTCCGTTAATGGCGGCTGCCAGATGCTCTGACAGCCAGGATTTGGCCGTCCCCGGCTCCCCGATCAGCAGCAATGCCCGGTCTGTCACCAGGGTGGAGATGGCGATCTCCACCAGCCTTTTGTGTCCGATATACTTTGGGGTGATCTCCATATCCCCGCATTTTCCGCCACAGATATAGGTCAGTACCGACTTCGGCGACATCTGCCATCCTGTCGGCACCGGATATTGCTCATGCTCCATCAGCACTTCGATTTCTTTTTGATACAGCTGCTCCGCCGGCAGCCTCTGCACATTCTGCTCCATTCAGGCCACTCTCCCTTTTTTGTTTTCCACTCATCCTGCTTGATATGCTTTATGAGTCAACGCTTCTTCTGAAAAACTCACATAAAAAACTCACAGCTTCTCCACGGAAACCCCGCTCCGGAGTCCGTCTCTCCAATGTTCCAGAATAGCAACTCCGTTATTTAGTTTTGCGCTTCGATGCTGAATAATCTCGTCCAGCTCTTTTGCCAATTCCTCATTGCTCATCGGAATCTCGCTGAGAAGCTGCCTGAGAAGATAGGATGGCATGGAGTTCCCGTCTTTTACACAGGAGGCCAGCAGCCCCTCGTACTTTTCCCAGCCGCAGCGTTTCATCATCCGAATCCCTTCTGTCGTCGGCATCAGACGCAAAGCTCCCTCATAAAAGAATTCCCCATACGGTTTTTGCAGTTCGGCCACATCCGGCCGGTACAGCTTTGCCACCATCCAGTCATAATAATTCCGATACATGCTGTAGCTGTTGCGTCTTCCGGTGGCAAACCGCCCCGGATAGTTCAATAAAAGAGGATACCACCGCAAATCCAGTCCGGCCGGAATCCACCGGCACACCTGCCGTTCCCTCACCGGACTGTGAAGTTCCTCCAGGGTAATCCCGTACTTCCCCTCTTTCTCCCGGTAGACAATCTTAGCAAAACCATACAGCACTCCCGTCGCATCCTGTTTTTTCCCGGTCAGTTTCCGCAAAAGGCCTTCCGGATTCAGAAATTCATGGAACCGTTCAAAGGTTTCTGCGGCGGAGGCAGTCAGCACGGAAGCCAGAAATACCGGCTCCAAAAATGCGTCGCCATATTTTTCGTACATCTCCTCCGCCAGACGGCATAAGGAAGGATGGCAGCTGCGGATCACAGACTGGCTCAGCACTGCCGGCACCTCTTTGGGCAGGATCTGGTACATCTTTTCGTAACATCCGCAGATCTTCTCCGAATGCTTTCCGGCGGCGGCCTTCCAGAACAGTTCCAGCTTCTGCCGGTACTGATCCCGCTCTGACCTTTCCTTTGCCCGCTCTTTGGCCCGCTCTTCTTTCGTCTCCTTCCCTTTTGGCTTCTCTTCCGCCGTTTCCTCGTTCAAAATGCCTTGCCGTATCCAGTCCTCCAACACTTCCGCGATCAAATCCCCTGCCCAGTCCTGAGCAGACGGCGCCAGGTAAAGCGCTGTCTCCTCCGGCTTTTTGGCCATCCTTTTTCTCCAGAACTCTGCCGCACCCTGTCCGTCCATGTAGGACAGGGCCTGCATGGACGCCTCCTTGCATTTGCCCTTTTCCGATTTCTGACAGTCCAAAAGCAGTTCCAGGTTGCTTCCCTCATGGCGCAGTGCAAAGAGCGCCGCTTCCCGTACCTCCTTGCTGCCCTCTTTTGCTGCCATGCGGTAAAATTCATTTTCTTTGGCTCCTGCAATCCGGTCAATCACCTGCACCCGGCGCGCCATCTCCCGTTTCCCGTCGAAATCAAAACCTGCCTTCAGCAGCGGGATAATCTTCTCTCCCTCCTGTTCCAACCATCCGGCCACCAATTCCGCCAGTTCCGCATAGCTGTCGCCCAACGCCTGTACCATCCAGTATTTCATCCGGTAATCCGCAAAAATCTCCGCATCCGCCTCGTGGGCTTCCTGAATCACTGCATACCGGCCCCCTCCGGTTCCCCGGAATGCCTCTAGCACTGCCGCCAACCGGCCGTAAGAAATCTTTTTGTAAATATCCCCCGTCTGTCCAATGATCTCCGGTTCTGTCAGTTCTCCTTTTGTCCCAAGTCCTCCCTGCGTGCAGAGAACCGCATCCAGCAGTCCCAGGGTATCCAGAAGAATCCCTGCGCGGTCCTCGCACTCCGGCAATATCACGGCCTGCGCCATACTGGCAATCTTCTGAAACACCGGGGAAGCTTTTGCCAATGGTTCCATCTGCTGGACTGCCCGTTTCAGCCGGAAATCTTCCGTTATCAGATTCACGCCCGCTACCGCCGCCGTCTCCAGCCTTTCCCGCAATTCGTATAAAACATCCAGATTCATAAAACGCTCCTTCTCTCTATTTTCGCCATATAAATCCTGCACTCCATCAATACAGCAGCCGCACAATGCCCTGGTCTGTCACAATACTGCAGGGATACATCCGGATTCTGCGCTCTTCTCTGTCATAATAAACCATCCCGAACAATGCCTGATCGCGAAACACCGCCGAATCCGGAATCTGCGACAATGCCGTCGCTGTATCTTCCCAGCCGGCCGGCGTGGCCAGTTCAATCCGGCTGCCGGTGCAATCCTCCATCACCCAGCGTTTTCCCTGCTCTGTCTCTACAATGCCAATCTGTGCAAACGAAAGCAGCATCCCGCAGAAATCCTCAGACAAGAGGTTTTTCATCTCATTCTTTGCCAGCTTCACCGCCGCCGCGATCTCCTTATGGGCGTGCCCCTTGATTGCTGACAGCATCTCTCCTGTCACCGGCTCAAAAGAGGCCATATCCCAGCGGACCCGCCGGTTCATCCCTCCCGGATAATAGTGTAAAAGCCCGACAATCGCCATATCAAAACAGGAATCTTCCTGCTTTACATATTTCAGGGCCTTAATCGGACGATAATTGCAGGTACAGGAAACCTCTCCCGTATCTACATCAATCCAGTATCCAAGATCAATATATTCCTTGCGCGCCGCATCATAGTTGACCTGGAACGACAGCTGGCACAGTCTCGCCTGCTCTTTTTTCAGGCCCAGTTCCTCAAGCTGCGTCATCTGCCAGATCCCGCCCAGCTTCTCATAAAGAATATCGTCATCTGCCTCCGGCTGGTCAGTCTTAAGCTTTTCCTCCAGATAAGCAGTTGCCTTTTTCTCTAGGGCGCGCAGCCGCTTCAGCACCTCCACTGCCTGGTGATAATGTTTCTTATCCTGGTCCTTCTGATAAGCCTCCATCTCCAGTATCAGCTGGCTGAGATGATTCTGAGGTCCCGGCAGATAATAATCCCCCAGCTGCTTTGCCATATCCCGGTAATTTTTCAGGGAAACGCTTCCCATGGAAGAGAGTCCTGTGTTCATCAGCTGATCGGTCAGCTGCTTCATCAGTTTCAGGCCATCCAGCTGCTTTTTGATCTTCTTGGTCTTTGCTGCCTTTCCTGCACGGACACTCTTTTCGGAAGCCGGCTTTTTCTCCCCCGCTGTTTCCGCCTTTTTCGCTTCCCGGGCCTGCTTTTTTTCCCGCTTGTCAAGAATCTCCTGCGGAATCTCCCCCACCGTAAAATCCTTTCCCGCCGCCATCTCAAACATCAGCGCAAGGCTGTGTTTGCAGGGGAATTGCCGACTGGGACAGCTGCATCGGAAAACCGGATGTTCCTCATCTGCAAAATCCGCCGAGACCACATAGTTGGATTTGCCACTGCCTTTACATTCCCCCATATAAAAGCTGTCGTCCTCTGACCTCATACGCGTTACGAACCCTCCTCCGGCAGAAATTTTCCTGCCATTGCTGACCGCGTTGGCATTCGGTGCGAGAGATCCGATCTGCTGCTCACTAAATGTCCTCATACTACCTCCTATTGCACTTGCAAATTTCCTATAAAATAAAAAACAGGGAACATCGAAGCGATGCTCCAATCTTCCCTGTTTCTGTTTCAAATCAGCAAATTCCTGTCTCTGACAAGCATCTGATTCAATACGGGCAACGCGCAGTCACGCCCTCCCCGTATTCTGATGAACCAGAAAACCGAAAGGGGCAAATCACACGCCTGACAGTTTTCCGTTAATCTAACTGTGATTTATTCGTCCCAATTATGATACACCGCCTGCACGTCATCATCCGCATCCAGAAGATCCAGAAGGCGGTTCATTCTCTTGATATCCTCCTCGGCAGTCAGCTCCACCCAGGTCTGCGGAATCATGGTCACATCTGCTTCCAGCATCTCAATCCCGGCCTTTTCCAGTTCTTCCCTGACCTGGCTGAAATCTTCCGGCGCCGTGATCACCTCGTAGCTGTCCTCTTCCTCGGCAAAATCCTCCGCGCCGGCATCCAATGCCAGCATCATCAGCTCATCCGGGTCCATCTCGCAATCTTCCTTGCCAATAATGATCTGGCCCTTCTTATCAAACATAAACGAGACGCTTCCCTGCGCGCCGACGTTGCCGTTGCCTTTGGTAAAAGCGCTTCTGACATTTGCGGCGGTACGGTTCTTATTATCCGTCAGCGCGTCCACAATGACAGCTACCCCGCTTGGCCCGTATCCTTCGTAGGTCAGCAGTTCATAGTTCACGGAGTTTGCGTCTCCGGCGGCTTTCTTGATTCCCCGGTCGATGGTATCATTGGGCATATTGTTGGCCTTCGCCTTGGCAATCACATCACGTAACTTACTGTTATTGGCCGGGTCCGGTCCGCCCTCCTTCACTGCCACCGCAAGTTCCCTTCCGATCACAGTAAAAATCTTGCCTTTTGCGGCATCATTCTTCTCTTTTTTGTGTTTAATATTCGCAAATTTAGAATGTCCTGACATACAGACTCTGCTCCTTATCTTTCTCTTTTCGTCCTTCTTATGCCGAAATCCCGGACCTTGTCCTGCCATGTCCGATCAGCAAACAGCTTTGCGCCCTGGCGCTCAACTAATTTTCATTCTAACACTACTTCCTCAGAATATCAACCCCGATTCCTTTTCTGCTTCAAATTATATTGTGTCTTCCTTCTGGCACTCCGGACAATAAACGCTGCTCCTTCCAGAAAGCACAATCCGTCGCAGAGTTGTCTTGCAGCGGGGGCATGGCTGTCCGTCCTGCCCGTACACTTGCAGAAACGGCGCCATCCGGTATCCTTTTCCGCGTCCCTCCAGATATTCCTGCGGAGTCATCCGGTTGTCTTCGATTCCTTTTTTCAGCATAGCCACGATCGCATCCGCCAATCGCTGCCATTCTGCCTTTTTTAAGGAAAATGCCGGCCGGCCGGGACAGATCCGGGCGCAAAACAGAATTTCATCTCCATGAATATTGCCGATCCCGGCAACCACGCTCTGATCCAGCAGACATTCCTTGATAGATTTTTTCCGTTTTCCGATCCTGGCCTCCAGCCATTCGGCTGTCAGTATCCCGCCCAATGGCTCCGGCCCCAGCTTATTCATGCCTGTAAAGGTGTCTTCTTCCCCCTTCTTCAGCAGCCAGAAGCGGCCGAACCTGCGGGTATCCATAAAGCGGATCTCCATCCCGTCATCCAGGCAGAATACAAGATGTGTATGTGCTTCTTTTGGGAAATCCGGCGGCGTCACCAAAAGCCGGCCGGTCATCCTCAGATGCAGCCAGATCGTGTCCCCGTTTTCCAGGCAGATCGAAAGGAATTTTCCGCGTCTGCCCATTTCGGCAATTTTCTGGCCGGTGATATTTTGGGTGAATGCGGCGGATGACGGATGGGCGATGATCTCCGGTCGGTTTATCTGAACGGAGATTATTTTTCTTTCTTTTAGTTGATGTTCCAGTGTTCTTTTGACGGTTTCTACCTCTGGCAGTTCCGGCATGGTGGGGTCCTCCCTTTTTCTTTGGGTTTTGTGTTTATTATATCCGTTGTTGTCGGAGATGGCAAGATTGCTTTGAGGGGACGATCGTGTAACCTTACCTGGGGATGGCTATGGGCAGACCTCTCCCGTTATCCGTTCCTGCTTTGCTCTTATCTGCAAATCCCTGTTATCGCTTTTTGGAAATATATCCTCATTCCCGTCTGTCTGCTTATACCCGCCCTCAGCGCTCCTATATATTTTCCATTCCGTTTTTTCCTCCTTCTCTCCCGATTGATCATCTCCTGCGCGCTAAGACATCTTCCCTCCTCATATCTTTCAGAGAAAGTTTCTTGTTCGTATCGTGTGTAAAAATCCGGGGTAAAAATCATGAGGTGATGTGGAATATCTTTGGGAAGTCTGTTATAATGTCATCAAATGATGTGAGTATGATAATTATGGAGGTTATGTGTATGAAATGGGGAATTTTGGCAACGGGAACTATTGCTAATAAATTTGCTTCTACGGTTGCTTCTATGCCGCAGGAGGAGGAATCTTTAGCTGCTGTTGGTTCAAGGCAGCTGGAGAAGGCGCAGGCTTTTGCTGAATTGTATCATATTCCCAAGGCTTATAGTTCTTATCGGGAGTTGTGTGGAGATCCGGAGGTGGAGGCGGTCTATATCAGTACGCCTAACAATATGCATTATGAGAATGCCCGGCTCTGTCTTGAAGCTGGCAAGCATGTGCTTTGTGAAAAGCCTTTTACTATCACTGCCCGGGAAGCGCGTGATTTGTATGCTCTGGCCAGGGAGAAGGGATTGTTTATCATGGAGGCTTTCTGGATTCGTTTTCTGCCGGTCTTAAGGAAGATGCAAGAGATCATAAGAAGCGGGGAGATCGGGGATGTGAAATATATTCGATGTGACTATGGTTTCATCGCTGCCGGCGCCAGAAAGGACCGGAAATTTAATTCCGGCCTGGGTGGGGGCGCTCTTTTGGATGTCGGTATTTATAATCTGGGGTTCATCCATATGATTACCGGCTGCGCTCCTTTGCATTTTCATTCCAATGTCTCTATCAATGAATATGGAACGGATGATTTCAGCAGTGTTTTTTTGGAGTATCCGGGCGGCATTAGTGCTACTGCCACTACTTCCATTGGTATGACAATGCCAAGGGAGGCTGTGGTCTTTGGAAGCAAGGGGTCTATCGCCCTGCCTGATTACCAGATGGCGCAGTCCATGGTTGTGCGGCCCTATGACAAGGACAGCTACACGGTGGAGATTCCTTTTCAAATCAATGGCTTTGAATACCAGATCCGGGAAGTCAGCCGTTGCGTAGCCGCCCATATGAGTACCAGTGATGTGCTGCGGGCCGAAGATTCCCTGGCTGTTTTGCAGCTGATGGAGGATATCCGTGCATCCTGGGATATGAAGTTTGATTTTGAACGGTAGTTAAAGTAATAAGCGGCCTTTGCTATTACCGGCCATTATTTTACCGCTTCAAATGCCGCCTCCAGCGCCTCAATCAGGTCCTGGGCTTTCTCGATCCCAATGGAAAGGCGAATGGTATTGGGTTTGATGCCTTGATCCAGAAGCTCCTCCCGGGTGCACTGGCTGTGGGTGGTGGTAGCCGGATGAATGACCAGGGATTTTACATCGGCCACATTGGCCAGCAGGGAGAAAATCGCCAGATGGTCGATAAAATTCTGTGCCGTCTGTGCATCTCCCTTAATCTCAAAGGTAAAAATAGAGCCGCCGCCGTTTGGCAGATATTTTTGATACAGTTCGTGACTGGGTTCACTTTCCAGTGACGGATGATGGACGGCCTCCACCTGGGGATGTTTGGACAGGTAATCCACGATTTTCAGCGCGTTGCTCACATGGCGTTCCACCCGCAGGGATAAGGTTTCCAGGCCCTGCAAAAAGATGAAGGCATGGAATGGAGAAAGGGTTGCCCCTGTGTCGCGCAGGATGACGGCACGGATATAGGTCACAAAGGCCGCCGCTCCCACGGCATCGGCAAAGGATACCCCGTGATAGCTGGGATTGGCCTCGGAAATCCAGGGGTATTTTCCAGAGGATTTCCAGTCGAAGTTTCCGCTGTCAACGATAACGCCTCCGATCGCCGTGCCGTGTCCGCCGATAAACTTCGTGGCGGAATGAATCACAATATCTGCCCCGTATTCAATGGGGCGGATCAGATAAGGCGTGGCAAAGGTAGAATCCACCACCAGCGGGAGTTTATGTTTATGGGCAATCTTTGCCAGTTCTTCCAGATCCGCCAGATTCGAGTTGGGATTTCCCAAGGTCTCTACAAAAATTGCTTTCGTATTTTCCTGAATCGCTGCCTCAAAGGCTCCTTCTTCTTCCGGGTCTACAAAGGTGGCCGTGACGCCGTTTGTCAGGGGAAGGGTATGGGCCAGCAGATTGTAGGTCCCGCCGTAGATTGTTTTGGAGGCCACAATATGTTCCCCGGATTTTGCCAGCGCCTGAAAGGTATAGTCGATGGCCGCTGCCCCGGAGGCCACTGCCAGAGCGGCTACGCCGCCTTCTAAGGCTGCAATTCTCTGCTCAAACACATCCTGAGTCGGGTTGGTCAGTCTCCCATAGATATTTCCGGCATCCCGCAGGCCAAAACGGTCCGCTGCGTGCTGGGAATTGTGGAATACATAGGATGTGGAGGCATAGATGGGAACCGCCCTCGCGTCTGTAACCGGGTCCGCCTGCTCCTGCCCGATATGTAACTGTTTTGTCTCAAAACCCCAGTTTTTTGAATCTCTGATATCTGCCATTGCTCTTTCCTCCCGATATTGTTTTTTCTGTGTTTTCATGTTTTTTATGATTTTTTAGATTTTCCGTTCTCCTATGGCTTCTCTTTGAGTGCATTCGGAGAAAGCTTTTCTTTTGTGCTATCGTTGCTTCTATTTCTTTTTTCACAGCTTTCTTTCCGGTTTTCCTTGCTGATAAATTCATACTATCATAGTAGGTTTTATTTGTCTAATATATAAAAAAAATACCCGGCTATAGATTGGTTCTATAACCGGGTAGTTCCCAAATACTCTTTCATCGCCCTGATATACCGCTCCCCCATCCTGCTTAATAACGTGTTTTTCCTGGTCACGTATCCGATTTCCATCGTACTGTTGGGATTCTCCTCGTCGTCCAGGAAGGGTACCGCCAGATAATCATTTCCGTTCAATTCCTCACAAATAATTCCGGAGCAAAGGGTATATCCGTTCAGTCCGATCATCAGATTCAGCATCGTGGCCCGGTCGTTGGTCCGGATTACCTGGGGATACTCGTTGGTGGAAAGAATCTCCTCCGCCAGATAGAAGGAACTGTTGTCTCCCTGCTCAAAGGAGAGGCAGGGATAATCCTTCAGCTGTTCAAAACTGATGGAACTTTCTCCTGCCAGGGGATGTCCCCTCCAGAGATACACATATGCCTGGCAATCTACCAGATGATGGAATTTTAGGGCAGCAGATTTCAGCAGCTTCTCCATGGCTTTCCTGTTAAAATCACACAGATACAGCACGCCAATCTCGCTCTTCATCGTGCTGACGTCCCGGATGACCTCTGCTGTTTTCGTCTCCCGGATTGCAAATTCATACTGAGACATGTCAAATTCCCTGGCCATATCCACAAATGCCTTTACCGCAAAGGAATAGTGCTGGGTGGACACCCCGAACTTCTTCTTGTGGGAACCGTTTTTCCCGTATTTTTCCAGGACGTTCTCATATTGTCCGTAGATCTGCTTGGCATATAAAAGAAATTCCGTCCCGTCAGCGGTCAGGGTGGCGCCCCTTCCGCTTCGGTAGAACAAAGTGATTCCCAGTTCCTTTTCCAACTCCTTCATGGCGCTGGTCAGGGAAGGCTGGGATACGTACAGCAGTTCCGCCGCTTTGTTCATGGACTGGGTTTCTGCGATTGTAATCAGATAATTTAATTGTGTTAGGGTCATTTTGTTTTACCTATATACAGGGGTCAAATATTCTTTTGCACAGCATAGTCCAAATGCCCGTTCATGCCTTCCGGCCACAAAAGGCCTCAATCCGTCATCACCACATAACTTGCGCTTCCAAAAAAGCCATTCTTTTCCAGTTCCTCCTGGGGCCATTCTGCAACAAGTTCATAGATCTTGTCGTGTTTCAAAAGAATCGTCTGCTCATCCTGATACACCGTTTCCGCAGGCAAAGCCGTCTCCTGCTTCCCCTGCTGGGAAATATCCCACTCCCGGACCGTCACGGTCCGGGGCATAACGGCACAGTGTAAAACGTAACCCACTTCCGTCTGTTTGTTATAGTTCGGGATCTTCAGCATATCCTCCTGCTTCGGTTTATACTCTAAGGGATGGCTGCCGCAGGCCACCAGGCTCACCATCTCCCCGTCTTTTTGGTCCTGCTTCCAGTTCCAGCTGTAATCACCAGGCATCACCAGGAAATTGTTCATAGTACTGGAGAGTGGGTCAGTCAGATAAATTTCCGGCGCGGAGGTCAGGATCACGTCACTTTCCGCCTTCTTAAGCAATGCTTCCGCCATCTCCGCCGCCTCCCCGCCTTCCTCGGCCGGATTTTGGCACACCCCGAGAAACAGCCACACACCATGACTGTCATCCCGGATTCCATACAAAAACGGCCGGTCAAGAATCATTTCCGCAGTTTCCTCATTTTCTATCATGGCTCCTCTGGCCATGGCCATCATGGTGTAGGCAGCGCCCTCTACCCCCTGCTCATCCACGCCGATGTGGCTCTCCTGAATCACACTGGACACCAGCAGCGGGTCTGAGGAAATTCCGCCAAATTCCGCTGTTTGGCCAAACATCCGCTCCATTCCCATGGCCTTTAAGATATCATTCAGCTGATAGCTGCTTGCAAATTCAAATTTAGGGACTTTCCAGATCACTTTTGCGTTTACCCAGTCCTCTTCTTCTGTCTCCAGCGCGCTCTGCAGCTTTTGGGGGTTCTCCAGGAATTCTTCCACATTTTTCCCCTCATCCGGCAGCAGAAACACCATCCGGCAGTTATTGTCTGTACTCAGATAGGACAGGGTATAACCCTCCCCTTTTCGGAAGGCCCCCTCCCATTCGGTCCGATTTAAAAACGGCACAGTCACCGAAGTCCCATCCTTCAAGGTAAAGCTGTCCTCCTGAGTCATTTCCGGAGAAAAGGGATTTGTCCAGCCCCCATAAAAATACAAGGTGTTCAAGATAGCCAGTACCGTCCCCGGGTCCAGGGTAAGCTGAGGCTCCAACACCCCGTTTGTCTTTCCGGCAATCCAGGCTCCCATCCTTTTGGCGGTTTCCGGATCTGCAAAATCCACCCCATAGGAGGAGGCAAAGAATTTCTCCGCCGCCAGCTTCTGATATTCCTCCCCCACTGCCAGCTGACCGGAAATCCACAGGGAATTCCCCAGGCGGATCGCGCTTCGGTAGCCCTCTATTCCGTATTGTTCCATCATTTCCCGTTCCTTCTGGCTCTGATACACATACCACTGATAAAGTTTGCTGCACTGGTCTGCCAGTTCCTTTCTGTCCTCCACTCCCAGGTTCTCCAGAATCTGGCCCGCGGTCTCGCCCCGGGCGCCGCAGCCTGCCAAAGCCAGGGTATAGTAAAGGCTTAACGGACTATAATTCCCATTTCCCTCTGTCCCCTTTAAGACAGCGCTGCCGCTCTTGTACGCAAACTGATCCAGCCCCTTTGCAAACTCCCGGGAAATCTCCTTTTCCTCCAGAAAACGGTTCCAGCCTTCGTAATCCTCCGGCAAGATATCTGCGTCTTTTGGCTCCTCCGCCTCCAGCGACCTGCCCGTTTCATACTTTTGATTCTTCATCCAATCCTCATCCTCTGTCTTTGCCGTGCCGGCTTTGGCCTCGCTTTCATCCGCCCCTTCCCCGGTCTCCTGCCCCAACATTTTACCGTCCTCTCCGGCTCCCGTTTCCAAAGCCTTTAAATCCGGCTCCAGAGGCTTCCCAGACCCCTGGCACCCGCTGGCAGCCGTCAAAACCATGGCTGCTGTCAAAAAACAGGCCGTAACTCTTTTTCCTTTTCTCCTCATATGCTCTCCTTCCTCCGCATCTTCCCGGAACTTCTGAAATATTCCATGCCCTTCCTGCAATTATCCTATTGCAAACGGAAAACCCATTTGCCGTTTAACGATAATCCCCGGTGGAACCGCACGGTTTTTGCAGGGCAGATTCTGCATTCATACACAGCAAAAACCGGCGCAGGAAACGTCATAAAAGAAAATCATAGCGCTTCCTATATACCTATACGGATAAGCCGGCAATATTTATGGAAATTTTTCCTCGTTAAATTTTTATCAATTCTATGCCGCAGATTCGCTGACGCCTACAACACATGATAATAAGGGCAAATGTCTTCATAATGCCCGTCCTTCATCCGAAAACCTTTGGGAATCGTCCCCAGCTGTACAAATCCCAGCCGTTCATACAAATGCCTGGCATGAACATTGCTTGCCACCACGGCGTTGAACTGCAAAATCTGAAAACCATGGATTTTCCCCTGCGCCAGACAATCCAAAACCAGTTTTTCCCCGATATGCAGCCCTCTGCTTTCCGAGCGGACCGCAAAACTTGCATTACAGATATGCCCGCACCGCCCTACATTGTTAGGATGCAAAATATACAGTCCGTAAATCCGTCCGCTGTCCTCATCCACAGCCACTCCGTTATAGGTCTGCCCCGCAAAAAACGCCTTTCCCGTCTCCTCATCCAGCAGCTCTTCCTGAGGAAAGGCAACTCCGTCCTCCACCACCTCGTTCCAGATTGCAATCATTTCCGGAAGGTCCGCCTCCCGGTAATCCCTTATCTCAATCCTCATAATTCCGTTCTCCTCCCCGCGTTCTTTCTCCGCTGCAAAACTTTGCGGTCAGTCCTGCTCCATCCTGCCGTACTTCATTTCCTCACCATTTTTATCATACTTCTTGCGCTTCCCGGTAATGGAGTCCATGGTTACTTTCCACACGGCAGTGACTGCCAGGCTGCGGTTAAGTTCCTTGTCAAAATTCTCCATATTGGTAGGGACATGCCTTTCGCACAGCAGGCGGAGGGCGTGAATCTTTTCTTCCTCCCCCATTACCTCCTCTGCCATGCCCCGAATAACTGCAGACTCATATTCGGTAGTAAACTCATGAAGGGCACGGCAGGTATCCCCCACACAGGCAATGCACACCCTTGGGTTTTTACGCATGGCCTCCGTTTTCTTTCCCGCCTTCGCACAATGAAAATACACCGCCCGGCCCTCCCTCACAATACTGATGGGAACACAATAGGGCTGCCCTTGGGTATCAGTCATGGAAAGAACGGCGTATTCACACCGGTCTGCAACTCCCATAGCGAAATTCTCATCCATTTCCCGATCTTTTCTTCTCATTTATTCCTCCTCCTGTCATTTCCCTCATCTGCCAGCGCCATATGGATTATCCTTTTCTCTCAATTTCTTTCAATAAATATTTCTTATTCTAACATGTGTGATTGCAAATGGCAAGATGAGGAAGTGGGGATGGGCTGCTGCCTGGGTTTTGAGGGGTACGCAACGTTTTCAGCCAACGCGCAAAATGGGTATTGCGCCGAAAACTCCCCTTTCGGCACAATACCCATAAAGACCGCGGAATAGTTCCGTACCTCTCTGGTGTACTGACTCATTTACATTTCGCCAAATGACTTGCCTGAATTTCCATCTGCTGCGTTGTTGTCGGTCAACGATGCCACCGCATCGCCTCCCTCCGTCGCCTTACAGACTGAAAATTCATTCTGCGTCATTTAGCTGAAAGCAAATGGGTCAGCACACTAGCTTTTCCTCCTTCCCTAGCAAAGCAGCCAGAGAACATACCTTCCGCTCCTGCAGGCCCCGAAGAACATCCGCTTTATCATCTTCGGTCAAACCATTGCAGCTTCTCAGCAATTCTTCCGGGTTCTCCCCGCCCTCACCCCAAATTTCCATGATATGCAGAATAATATTCTTGTGAAAACCAGTTATCATCTTACTCCCCTTCCTGACAATGGAATTCTATATTTTCACTGCCATCCCGTCATAAGCCGCCGTCAGACCATGCTCCCCGGCAAACTGCTCCAACTCCCCATGGGTCATCCCGCCATTGTGGGAGAAATGACTGATCACTTTTACGGCGCCCTTCTTCAGGCAACCCTTTCCCTCCAGAAGCCGGACCATCTCCAGATCATCCGAAAGTCCCATGTGATAGCCGTTTGTCTTCTGCCTTCCCATAGTGGCGTCCATGGAAATCAGGTCATATTGATAGCTGCAGATGCAGTCCCAGGCTTCCCTGCTTAAATTCATCCCCGTATCATGGCCGTACAGCAGGCATTTCCCGTCCTTTTCAATGATATAGATCAGGCAGGCCTCCCTCTTGTCATGGTCAGCCGCCACCGGAATAATGTGGTATCCCTCCGCCACGAAATCCTGAAACGGCTCCACACGGACAAACCTTACACTGTTATCCAGAGGATGAACCTTAAACCGGTCAATCAATACCGCCTCATAAAACGCCTTCTCCACCGCCTCATTTCCGTACACGTGAAGCATCCCCTCCGCGTTATGGCCGAAATGCTCATGCCGGTGAATCAAGTCAACCGGAAAGAAATGATCCATATGAGAATGGGTGATCAGCAAATGCTGGACCTTTCCCAGATTCAGGCGATACCGGAGGGCATGGGTATAGGTGTCCGGCGGAAAATCAATCAGAATCGTCCCGTCCAGGATGGACTGGGTCCGGGTCCGCAAATCCTTTCCCCCTTTCTCCCGTGCTTTGTGACAGATTTCACAATCGCAAAAGAGAGCCGGCCATCCCTCCGCTGCCGCTGTTCCCAAATATTGAAGTTCCATATTGTTCCTTTCCTCCTTTTACATGCTCTAGGAAATCGTGATGATCTTCTCCAGGGTTTCCACTTCTCCGGTCTTCACCACCTCCACCTGGTTCGGCGCAGGCACCAGCACCGCAGTGGTCAGATCATAACCGGCCTCCTTGATGGCAGACATATCAAATTCCAGCAGTCTGTCCCCGGCCTTCACCTGATCCCCCGACTGCTTCAGGGGCGTGAAATGCTTTCCGTTCAGTTCCACCGTATTGATTCCTACATGAATCAAAATCTCCACTCCGTCGTTACTTACCAGGCCAATGGCATGCTTGGTATCAAAAAACATGGAAATCTGGCCGTCAAAAGGTGCAACCACCTCGCCTTTTACCGGAATAATGCCAACCCCCTCTCCCACTACACCGGCAGCAAAGGTGGCGTCCGGAATCTCTGTATGAGGAATCACCTTTCCCTCAACCGGCGCATAAATGCAGCCTGGCTCTGTCTCGATCCGCTTTACCGGCTTCGCCGCGGCCGCCGTCCTTTCCTTCCCGGCCTTTTCCTCCTGCTCCTTCTCCTTCTTTCCCAGGACATTTCCCAATATCATGGTTGCCCCAAAGGCACATGCCATAGCCACGGCCATGGAAATCATAAACTGCAGCATGCAGTCCGGCCGGATGCAGATCACGCCGATGACGCCGCAAGGCCCCTGAGACACGGACAACACACGGACAATCGTCGCATAAGCCGCACCGATACCGCCTCCGATCAAGGCTCCGTAGAAAGGATACCTCAGTTTCAAGTTGACGCCAAAGATCGCCGGCTCCGTGATTCCCAGAAGAGAAGAAACCCCGGAGGCAGAAGCCATGCTCTTCATTTTGGGGTCGTTTTTCGTCCTGCACATAACAGCCAGGGCCGCCGCGCCCTGGGCACAGTTAGCAGCCGCCACCACCGCAAACGTAGGCGAACCGCCTAAAGTTCCGATATTTGCCAGAATCTGCGTCTCAGCCGTCACCAGGCTGTGGTGCATACCCGTAATCACCAGCAGCGGATAGGTAACCCCGTAAATCAGGCCGCCCAGGGCCCCCAGGTCAAAGAACAGCCACATTACCGCATTCGTCATCACATCGCCTACGCCCCGCATCACCGGACCGATAAACAAAAATGTCAAAGCGCCTGCCAGAAGAACCGACAAAAGGGGAGTGACAATGTTGTCCAGCATGGCCGGAACCACCTTCCGCAGCCTTTTCTCCACCACTGCCAGGCAAAAGGAAGAAGCAATAACCGGCAGGACCGTCCCCTGATATCCTACCCTGGCCACGGAAAAACCAAACATATGCCAGTAGGGAACCGTCCCATCCAGCAAAGCCTGGCCGTATCCATAGCCATTCAGCAGATCCGGATGAATCATAATGGCTCCCATAACAGCGCCAAGAATCGGGGTCGCCCCGAAAATCTTAGCCGCCGAAAAGCCGATCAGGACCGGCAGAAAAGTAAATCCGGCATTGGAAAACAGGTTCACCATCTCAGCAAAATCCTTGATGGCCGGAAATGCCTCCACCAGCGACTTGCCCGGCACAAACATTCCCTGGGCCGTCAAAATATTGTTGATACCCATTAAAAGGCCAGAGGCGACCAGGGCCGGCAGAATCGGGACAAACACATCCGCCAACGTTTTCAAAAGCTTCTGGACCGGATTCATCTTCTTGGCTGCCTGCTGCTTTAACTCCTCCTTTGTCATCTCGGAGATATTGGCAATCTTAATAAACTCCGCATAAACTTTGTTGACAATCCCCGTGCCCAAAATAATCTGAAACTGCCCGCCATTGTTAAAATTCCCCTTCACCAGATCAATCTTTTCCAGATCATCCAGATTAATCAGGGAATCATCCTTCAGAACCAGCCGCAGCCTTGTGGCACAATGGGCGGCACTGATAATATTATCCTTTCCCCCCACACAGTCTAAAATTTCTTGTGCTGTCTTTCCATAATTGTCTTCCACGCTTTGCCTCCTTCTCTTCTGACAGTCCTGCTCCTGAACTGTCAGGCCGCTTTTGCTTAAAACCTTTTTCCTTTTTGTAATTCCCCTGGCGCCAGCCTTCAAGCTTACTCAAAATGCTTGAAACTAGTTATGCAACTAATTATGTTACTAGTAATGTAACCGGTAACTTTATGATCCTTATTTTACCACCCCTCCTCTCTCCTGTCAATGCCGTCCCTCTCATTTCAGCATTATCATGAAATCCTTCCAAACTTTCTGTGCACATTATATAAAACCGGTTCCAATATCGGTTACTCTTCCTTTTTTATCCGTTTTGTGTTATACTGTAGGCAACGAAAATAAAGCAGATTGGAACACTTCGGGGCCATAGGGCCCCACGCAAAAAAGGAATCAACAACATGGGAAAAAAGAACATCACCTTTGACGACATCGCCAAATACACCAATTTCTCCAAGACCACCATCTCCCGCTACTTCAACGCCCCCGACTCCCTGACGCTGGAAACCCAGCAGGTAGTCGCCGACGCCCTGGAGGCCTTAAACTATAAAGAAAACAAGGTTGCCCGGATTCTGGCCAGTGGCAAGACCGAATTTGTAGGCATTATCATCCCCAGCCTTTACATGCACTACTATGCCCAAATGCTATCCAGCATCCTGTCCTCCTACGAAAAATTCGGCTATAAATTCCTGGTGTTTGAAGGGAACCAGGACAAAAAAATCGAACAGCAATACATCCAGGAGCTTCTGGCCTACAAGATCGAAGGCCTGATTGTCCTAAGCCACACCATCCCCTCTAAAGAACTGGCTTCCTACCATATTCCCGTAGTTACCATCGAACGGGAAGACCAGTACACCTGCAGCGTGAACACCGACAACTACATGGGCGCAGTCCAGGCCACCAGCCTGCTGTGCAAAAACAACTGCCATATTCTGTTCCACCTCAATCAGCAGGTATCCCCCACCACCCCCGGATACCAGCGAATCCAGGGTTTTCTGGATACCTGCCAGGAACACGACTGGCCCCACAAGCTCATCAAAACCAGCTTCGGCAAAACCTATGAGGAAAACGAAAAACGAATGAATGAAATCTTTCAGGAAATGGAAGAAAGCTACTCCGGGCAAAAAAAGGGCGTCTTTATTTCCAATGACACCCATGCAAACATTTTCTTAAATCTCATCATAAGAAAATACGGCGCCCTCCCGGAAGAATACCGCATTGTCGGATTTGACGACTCCCCCATCGCCAGTTCCGCCATTCTCCCCATCAGCACCGTAGGACAGCAGATCGACAAGATCGCCCAGCAGGCGGTAGAGCTGCTGGTCATGCAGATGAACGAACGCAAAAAAAGGAAACCCACCCCTCTGGCCACCCCCATCCACCAGATCGTCACTCCCATTTTAAAACGCCGGGCAACCACCGACTAATGCGCCGTCTGGCGGAAATAACAGTGAATGTCATAAATACCCCGGCACAGGCACCCTCCAGGCCCTCTTTGCCTGACTGGCCTCCGGTCCTGCCACATCTCTTAGGACTCCATTTTACCGATAATATCATTCCAGGCTTCCTCATCAATCTCCTCACTGCCAAACAGCTTTCTCTTATCCGCATCCGTAATCCTGCGGATCACCCTGCACGGGTTCCCCACCGCAACCGACCACTCCGGAATATCCTTTGTGACCACGCTCCCCGCGCCGATCACCACATTATCCCCAATATGAACCCCCGGGCAGATCACCGTATTTCCACCGATCCATACATTGTCCCCGATCGTCACTTCCTTCCCATACTCATACAGCGAATTGCGGCTGACCGGATGAATCGGATGTCCTGCCGTATAGATTGCCACATTGGGCGCCATCTGGCAATAATCCCCAATCCTCACCTTGGCCACATCCAGGATCATACAGTTATAATTGGCAAAAAAATTCTTCCCCACCTCAATATGAGTCCCATAATCACAGTAAAACGGCGGATTAATAAACGCTCCCTCCGATTTTCCAAGCAAATCCTTCACTACTTTTTCAATCCCGGCAAAATCAGAACGGTCCATAAAATTCAGGACCTGCAGCTTCCTTCTGCATATTTTCTGCTCTTCCATCACACTCTCATCTGAAATGTAAGCCATCTGCGCATCCCTGCGTTCCTTGTTTGTCATAACTTTTCCCTCATCTTTCTATTTCCTGTGCTTTTTAGATTTTTGCATTCCTTCCACACATCCTCACAACGAATGAAATACCGGCTCCATCTTCTCATAAGTACAAAACTCCCGAAACCCTATCCCCTTCAGCAGCCCTCTCGCCTCATCCATATGAGTCCCCAGATGCTCCGGCTTATGGCTGTCGCTCCCCAGAGTGATAATCCTGCCTCCCAGCTGATAGTATAACTCCAGAATCTCCCTTGACGGCGTCGCATCCCTCAGCCCATATCTGTGAGAGGAGGTATTGACCTCTATGCCCTTTCCATCTGCAATCACCCTTTTCAGAATATCCGCCACATAAGGCTTCACCTGTGAAAAGGGATAGCTTCCCATTTTGTCATACCGCACAATCAAATCCATATGCCCCAGCACACTGTAATCCTTATAATGCTTCACCAGGTTTAACATTTCCTCATAATAGCGCTCATTGTATTCCTTCTGCGTACGCCCTTTCTGAAAATCCTGGGTCCAGAACTCCTTGTCCTCCACCTGATGAACCGACAAAATAATAAAATCAAAAGGATACCGGCAAAACAGAGACTCAAACTGGGGAATCGTATGCATCTGCACTCCAAATTCCATACCCAGCTTTATGCCGATCCTGTCCCCATATAGCTTTTGCATCTTTTCAATCTGCTCCACATACTTCGGATAATCCACATTGGCCAGAGGCTCCCCGTCCCGATACGCCACCTCTTCCTTGCTGTCCCAGTCCACCTTTACCCCATAGTCCACATGGTCCGTAAAGCAGATCTCATCCAGGCCCATCTCTATCGCGTCCCTCACCACCTCCTCCATCGGATACACCGAATCATCGCTAAACGCCGTATGCACATGATAATCTGCCAGCATCTTTAAGACCTCCCTCCTTCGGATTGCAAATGCTCTCACACTTGGCTTTTCTAAAATATTCATATTACTATACAATGTAGTTAATATCGTCGCTTGCCGGATGTCCGTGCATCCCAATGGAACCCCCTGCATGGATTTTGCAAGGTATTATCTTCCCTTTTTCGTTCCTAAACATTTTTGCAGACATTTCACCAGTGTCGCCATTCATCTCTGGCATTTTCCGTTCAGGCTTAGCATTAAAATCTATTAGCATTTTTCACCTCCATGATTCTGAATCTTTCAAACTTTACCTTCAAGTCCATGCTTTTATTATATAGGAAATCCTGCAAAAAGCCATCTATATATTTTATTTAAAACTCCTTTACCTGCGGCCGGGCCGCCATCACCGCCCCCAAGTCGGAAAAGCGCCCCGTATGCAATACATACGCTTGCTTTCAGCATACAATATAATGCTGCAATAATCTCAGCCAATCCTCGCCTGTATCCGGGAGGGGGATTGATTTTTGCCTCCGCTGCTCTCCGAGAGATGTGCATTTGCCAGCAGATACCATCGTCAAAAAATGAAGATATCTTACAAGAATTTTAAAGGCTTTTGGCTTCCAATAGTTTTTGGCAAGGAGGGGATTGTTCAGCCGTTTCCCAACCATTTCCATGAGCATTCTGTGATTGGTTTTGTAGAGAACGGGGAACGCTGCCTGTCCTGCAGAAACATAGGCTACACGATTGGGCAGGGGAATGTTGTTTTATTTAATCCGGGCGATAACCATGCCTGCGTACAGTCTGACGATAGTGCACTGGACTACCGCGGCTTTAATATCAGCAAGAAAATTATGCTTGGTCTGACAGAGGACGTGGCAGGGAAACGGGAACTTACGGGATTTTCAAAGAATGTAATTTGTGATCATGAAGTAATCTGCTATCTGCGCCCCTTGCATGAAATGATGATGAATGGAAACAAAGGCTTTCTTTGCAACAGTACGTTCTTTTGTGTTTTTTATCGGGACGTTATCTGCTTATTATGGTTATACGGTTCTTTTTTTAGATTTTTTGCCAAATTCACAGATCATTTTTTAGAATGGCATCGCTATGATTACTCCGTTTTGTGGTTTTCTGATATGCATACATCATAGCAAATCAATATGGATTATTGAGTATATAAATTCTAATGGATTGCCGGCTCGTAAAAAAGGCCTTGACCCTGGAACCGTTCCAACCTTTATAATAGGTATAAGCATTTTTCGTTACAAGGAGGATAACCCGATGAAATTGAAAAAAACGGCAAAAAATATAGCGCTTTTGGGGTTGGCCGGAAGCCTTGCCATTATGCCGGTATTCCCGACGCTGGCCGCCGGATGGAGCCAGTCCAACGGCAAAACCTACTATTATCAGCCGGATGGAAGCCTGACTACCGGCCTGGCCGTTGTGGATGGCAACTACTATTATTTTCTTTCCGATGGTTCCATGGTGACCGGATGGCTGAAGCTGGACGGAGAATATTACTACATGCAGGAGAACGGCATGCTTACCACCGGCTGGCGTCAAATTGACGGAGACTGGTATTACCTGCGGCCGGATTCCGGCAAATGCGTGCTCAACTCAGCCATTGAGATTGACGGCTATTGGTACTTCTTCAAAAGCGACGGCAAAAAGCTGACCGGATGGCTGAAAAAGAACGGCGCCTTCTATTATCTGGACCCGGCCGGAGACGGACGGATGGTGGCCGGCATCTCCAAAAATATCGATGGGGCCAACTATACCTTCGGACCTGACGGAATATGCACCTCCACCGGGTCCGTAAACAATTATTACGACTCTGACAACGCCGGCGCTCAGGCCTCAGGCCAAAGTTCCTCGCAGAGTTCTGACTCCTCCGGGAGCCGGGTCGTATCTTCCGGAAATTCTCTCGCCAGCAAAGGGCCAGGCGTATCCAATTACTAAAAGCAAAAAATAAAGAAATCCCGCAGCATAAAACGTATTTTCTACAATATACGTTCTATATTGCGGGATTTCTTTCATGGTCTCCTTCATCAGTGCTTCTTCTCTCTGTTCACCACATAGATTCCCAGGCATACCAAAATCAACGCCGCCAGGGTATTCCAGGTCAGCGCCTGCCCGGTCTCCCCCAGGAAAATGGCCGATAAAATCACGCCGAACATAGGATTCATAAATCCAAAAACCGTCACACGGCTCACCGGATTATATTTCAGCAACACTCCCCACAAAGTATAGGCAACCGCCGATAAAATCCCCATATACAAAAGAAGTGCAAAGGCAGAAGGCCCTACTGCCCCCGACAGCGTGCCGCCGCAGACCTTGCCGATGATCAGCAACGCCGTGCCTCCGGCCATAAACTGGTACCCGGACAGCGTAACCACATCAAACTCTTTCGCATATTTCTTTATCAGTGAGCCGGAAACGGCATAGAAAATCTGGGCCATCAGCACAAACCCCTCCCCGAAAAAGGAGATCGAAAACATCTTTTCCGAGCCTGCCCCTGCCAGATTCACAATCGCAATTCCCAGAAATCCAAGAACGCACCCCGCGATCTTATTTGCATCCAGCTTTTCATACCTGAAAATCAGGCTGGCGCACAGCATGGAGAAAAACACATTGGTGCCGGTGATAATCGCGCTGTGCACACCGCTGGCGTGGGACAGTCCCACATAATAAAACAGATATTGCAAAACGGTCTGGGTCAGAGCCAGGCTGCCAACCGCCACTCCCGAACCTTTCGGCGGCATAATCCAGCGGCCGCTTACCGCACTGTGGTATGCAATCACCAGAAATCCCGCCAGCAGAAAACGAATTCCTGCAAACATCAAAATCGAAGCCGTATCTGCCGAATCGATCTGAAACAGCCGGTATCCGATCTTAATGGCCGGCGCAGCGCTTCCCCACAAAAAGCAGCAGAGGCCTGCTGCCAGAAGAACTACCTTCATATTGGTTAAATCAATTTTTTTACTCATCTTTTCACCTGAAATCCGTAAAAATCCCATTCTGCCTTCTCGCTTCCTCCAAAATCTCCGCTACGATCAGACTTGTTTCCAGCATCGCCGCTTCTTTTTCCCAGTCCTTTTCCTCAATCATTCTTTGAAACTCCATAAATTCATAATACAGCCGGTTCTTTGGCTTATCCACCTGATATCCCACGGTCCTGCCATCATTCAGAATGCGTTCATAACCTTCCATCTGATTCATAGGGCCAGATATCACAAAGCATCCCTCTTCCCCCTGAATCGTACAGCGGACAGGAGCCTTGCAGTCTTTGGCCCCAATGGAAGGCACCTTAAAATCCCCGTAATCCAGAACCAAAACCCCGCTGGTGTCGATCCCTCTCTCTACATTTGCCATATAGGATACCCTTTTCGGCCTTCCGAAAAGCCCCACGACAGCGTGAACATTGTAAACATTCAAATCCATCACAGCCCCTCCGGCCTTCATGGGATCAAACGCTGCCAGGATCTGTCCATCCCGGAAGGAATCATAACGGGAAGAATACTGGCTGTAATTCAAACTCACAATTTTAGGTCGTCCCACCTGAAGCAAAGCCTCCTTCAAAGACAGATATGCCGGGAGATAATGAATGTTCATCGCCTCAAAAAGCATCCTCTTCTGCTCTTTGGCAATCTCCATAAGTTCTTTCAGCTGCGCGGCGTTGGCTGTGGCCGGCTTTTCGACGATCACATGTTTACCGTAAAGCAGCGCTTTTTTCGCAAACCCGCTGTGAAGATGATTGGGCAGAGCCACATAGATCGTATCCACATCGCTTTCCAGCAACTCCTCATAATCAAAAAAACAAGCATCCAACCCATGATCTCGGCAAAGTTTTCTGGCCTTTTCCTCCGATTCCCTTCTTCCCAATACTGCCGTATAGGAGAAATTCAGCTGGTCTATGGTCTCCATCAACATATTTACCATCATTCCGGCACCTAATATTCCAACCTTCACTTTCCGTTCCTTTCTCTCCTTTTTCCAGAAATTTAGATACAGCTTTTCCGGCTTTATGTCAATTTTTCTATTATAATTCATGGGTCGGGAAGATTCAAGCAGAAAATGCAGAGATCGTAATTTTTATCTTCCGAAAAGGACATTCCTGATCAGATACTTCTCGGAAGGGCAGACCCACAAACAGGATTGACCGGGATTGCTGTTTTAAACAATCCCGGACAATCCTGTTCCCGAAGCACTTCCTTCCAAAGTCAGAAAATATAAGGAAACCATCGCCTTGACGGTATCGCAATGGCCTCAGACAGGAAAAAGATCAGCACAGCTCCTCCAACGGGCACAGCGCAATTCCTTCCCTGCCAAGGGCCTGCCGGATTTTCTCCACGAAGGCCAGGGCTTTCTCCCCGTCTCCATGAACGCAGACGGAGTCAGCACGGATGGGGATGTCTTTGCCGGTGACGGCAGTGACGGCCTGCTCCTTGACCATACGGATTACCCGGGAAATTGCCTCTTCCTCGTCGGTAATCATGGCTCCCGGCTTCCCCCGGCCCACCAGGGTCCCGTCCTCCTCGTACGCCCGGTCTGCAAATACCTCCAGGGCCGTGCGAAGTCCCATATCCTGCGCCGCCCGGGCCAGCTGGCCTCCGCTTAGAGCCAGGACAATCAGGTCTTTGTCGAATTCCTCTATGGCCTGGCAGATCCCTTTTGACAGCTCATAGTCCTTGGCTGCCATATTATACAAGGCGCCGTGAGGCTTTACATGCTGCATCCGGATTCCTGCAGAACGGCAAAACCCATCTAAGGCGCCCAATTGATACAATACATAGTCCTTTGCCTCTGCAGGCGTCACGGCCATATTTCTGCGGCCAAATCCCATCAAATCCGGAAACCCCGGGTGGGCGCCCACCCGGATTTTGGCCTCCTTTGCCATGGAAACGGTCTTCGCCATCACCACCGGGTCCGAGGCATGATAGCCGCAGGCCACATTGGCGGAGGTAATCAGAGGAATCACCCTCTCGTCCATACCCAGGGTATATCTTCCAAAGCTTTCTCCCAAATCGCTGTTTAGATCTACGTGGTACATATTATTTCCTCATTTCTTTTTCAAATGTTCACCTTTTATATCTCCGGCACATCGGGAACCGGCTGTTTTAAATTCATGAACTTTTCAATAAAGCCAGTATCCGCCTTTCCCTCCCGGAAAATTTTGCTCCTCATAATCTGGAACTGGAAATCAAGATTAGTATCCACCCCGGTGATCACCATCTCATCTAAGGCACCCAGCATCTTGCGGATTGCCGCCGGACGGTCCGGGGCATGGACAATCACCTTGGCGATCATGGAATCATACTCCGCCGGAATCCGATAGCCGGCATACAAGGCCGTATCCACCCGCACCCCGTTTCCTGCCGGGAGATGGATGTTCTGAACCACCCCGGGACTTGGCATAAAATTGTGCCCCGGCACCTCCGCATTGATCCGGCATTCGATGGCATGGCCCCGCAGGCGGATGTCCTCCTGGGAAAAGCTTAAGGCCTCCCCCATAGCCACCCGGATCTGCTCGATAATCAGGTCCGTGCCCGTCACCATCTCCGTGACCCCATGCTCCACCTGAATCCGGGTATTCATCTCCATAAAATAAAACTCCCCTCCGGGGCTTACAATGTACTCGATGGTCCCGGCATTGGTGTATCCCACAGTCTTTGCCGCCAGCACCGCGTATTCATTCATTTTCTGACGAGTGCCCTCGTCAATGGCCGGAGACGGAGACTCTTCAATCAGCTTCTGATGATTTCGCTGGACCGAGCAGTCACGCTCTCCCAGGGCCACTACATTTCCATGGGCATCCGCCATAATCTGGATCTCCACATGGCGGGGATTTCCAATAAAACGTTCCAGATACATGGTATCATCCCCAAAGGCATTCGCCGACTCCCGCTGGGCCATATTAAACTGGAATTCAAATTCCTCCTCATTGGCAGCCACCCGCATCCCCTTGCCGCCGCCGCCGGAAGAAGCCTTAATCATGATCGGATAGCCAATCTCCTCCGCCAGCATCTTTCCTTTCTCCACATCGTAGACCGGCTCCTTGGTTCCCGGAACCACCGGGACTCCCGCATTCATCATGGTCTGCCTGGCCTGGGACTTATTTCCCATCCGGTCAATCACATCCGGGTCCGGCCCGATAAAGATCAGTTCATTTTCCCGGCATTTTCTCGCAAAGGAACTGTTCTCCGACAGAAACCCAAAACCTGGATGAATGGCATCCGCATCCACATTCAGGGCTGCGCTGATAATCCGGTCCATATTCAGGTAGCTGTCCTTGGCCGGCCCCTCTCCGATACAGACCCGCTGGTCTGCCAGCTGGGCGTGAAGGCTGTTCTCATCCTCCTTGGAATAAATCGCCACGCTGAAAATCCCCATATTCCGGCAGGCGCGTATAATCCGCACCGCAATCTCGCCCCGGTTGGCAATCAAAACCTTTTTAATCATCACTCCAACCTCCTGGCATTTAGATTTTCTTTACACGGAACAAGGGCTGTCCATACTCCACCTTTTGTTCGTTGCTGACCAAAACCGCCTCGATCTCACAATCATATTCACACTGGATCTCATTCATCAGCTTCATGGCCTCCAGGATACAGACCGTCTGCCCCTCTTTCACCCGGTCGCCTACCCGGACAAAAGCCGGCACATCCGGCGCCGCCGCCGAATAGAAAGTACCCACGATCGGCGAGGTGATGAAAAGAGACTCCTCCTCCCCCTCCTCTGCCGTCCCCTGCACCGGCGACGCCGCCGGAGCCATCCCCACAGGCGACATGGAAGGGACCCCGGCCGCCACAATCGGGGCATTGTCCCGTTTGCTCATGGTAATCTTGATCTCGCCCTCTTTATAGCTGAACTCCTTCAGAGAAGAATCTTCTATTATCTTTACCAAACCTGCAATTTTTTCCAAATCCATAGTATTCGCTTCCTTTCCTGTCATAATTCCTATCCGATACGAAACCCTGTCACGGACGCATTCATTCTTCCAATCCCTCAGTCATCTTCCCAAAACCCTCCCCTTACGGAAACAGTCTCCGAATCCTTCTGGACACCTGGCGGCACTCCAGCACCTCTTTGCAGGGTTGATGAATCTTCTTTCTCATCTGATTCAGTTCCTCCAGTTCTTTGAGATAAAGCTTCTGGGCATCCTCCACGCTGATCGCTTTAAACCGCACCTTATGATCGGTTTTGCGCTGCACCAGCCAGGGAATGTCCACGGAAGCCACGGTGGCAATCTTAGGATACCCTCCCGTGGTCTGACGGTCTGACAGAAGAATAA
Source organism: uncultured bacterium (assembly GCA_947063875.1). Lineage (GTDB taxonomy): Bacteria > Bacillota > Clostridia > Lachnospirales > Lachnospiraceae > Brotaphodocola. The sequence continues at coordinate 33,368 of CAMSTY010000004.1, read as the reverse complement.
TCGGCTTTCCGTGAGACGGCACCTGAATCGAGCCAAAAGCAATCCCGTCGGAAATCATGTCCGAGGCCTCTTTTCTTGCGATAAAAGGCCCCTCCAGCCGGCATCCCATACGGTCAAAATCGCTGGTCACCGTATATTCACTGTTCAAAAACGTCTCGATCCCCTGTTTGCTGAATCTCTCATCCTGAGGCCCCAGCACCACCCGCAAAGTCACGTGGTCCTGATTAAACTCATCCAGTTCCAGAGTCCGGGAAAGGAAGAAAGGTAAGTATCTCCGTTTGATACGGAAGCCGATATAATCCCCATCCTGCAGCTTTCTCCCCTTAAACCCGCCGATGGAGCTCTTCATATTGGTGCAGCGGCTGCCCATCACCACCGGAACCTTCAGGTAGCTGGAAAATGCAATATATCCCCGGCTGCCTGTCCGGGCGCTGCCGAACTTCAATACGTCGCCTTTATGAATATCGATGGCCGTATACATGGGCGCCGGCTCGCCGTTGATCGTAGGCTGGAAATCCCCGCCGGTAATGGCGATCAAGGTCCCTGCCGTAAACTCCAGCGTAGGGCCGATCAGGGCAAACTCCAGCACAGCCTCATTTTCCGGATTGTCTAAAAGAAGGTTGGCAATCTTAAACGAACGCACATCCATCACCCCGGCCACGGAAAAACCCTGGCTCTGATAGCCGGTGCGCCCCAGGTCCTGCACGGTTGTCATCATACCGGCTTTTAAAATGCGAATTCCCATGCTACACCTCCTCGTGAATCACACACTGATAGCTTCCGTCTTCCACCTGCGCCTGAATCCGCCTGTATTCCGCCTCATCCACCGGCACAAAGCGGATATAATTCCCCGCCTCCACCAGGATCGGCACCTCCCGCTCCGGGTCATAGGTCTTTACCGGCGTCATCCCCATCAGCTGCCAGCCTCCCGGAGAATCCAAAGGATAGATTCCGGTCTGGGAACCGCCGATCCCCACGCTTCCGGCGCGAATCTTCAGCCGGGGATTGGCAAGCCTGGGGGTGTGAATCCGTTCGTCCAGTCCGCCCAGATAACAAAAGCCCGGCAAAAATCCCAGCATATAGATCAGATAGTCCTGGGAACTGTGAATCTTCACCACTTCCTCCTCGCTCATCCCCGCGTGCTCTGCAATATTCCCCAGATCCGGCCCATATTCTCCGCCATATAATACAGGAATCTCAAAAATCTTCCGCTTTCCTTCCCCTACCTTGATATCCACCCGCAGCATGCTCTCCATCCGCTTCTTCATCTTTTCATACCGGATCACCCGGGGATCATAATTGACCAGCAGAGAACAGAAGGCGGGAATCACGTCCACCACGCCCTCAATATGCTGCTCCCGCAGCAGCTTCACAATCGCCGCAATCCTGCGGTTGATCTCCGGACTGATCTCATTTCCAAACTCGATCAGCAAAGAAGAATCCCCCGCTGTCAAAATTCTGATATTCTGCATAATATCTTTTGATTCAACTCCTTTCTCAAAAAACCCGCCATCCGTTCTTTCAGATACCCAAAAAGGCGCAATCATATCCGTGATTACACCTTTGCGGGAAATAACAGGCTCTGTAACTTTTCGTCTATTAGATTCTTCAGATCAGCTTACCCATATTGGATACAAAGGTGGTGATTCCCAGGTAAGCGGAGATAACCACTACAATGGCTCCCAGAATCAAAAGAACCATGGGATGGGAATACTTTTCGCCCATAATGGATTTCTTCTTCGCCGCAATCAGGCAGATTCCCAAAGTGATCGGCAGAATCAGGCCGTTGAGCGCGCCCGCCAGCACCAGCAGCTTGGCCGGCTGTCCCAGAAGAATCATAATCACCGTAGAAACAGCGATAAAGCCGATGATCACCCAGTTCTCATTCTTGTCAATGGCCGGATGGAAGGTCTTTAAAAAGGAAACCGAAGTATAAGCGGCGCCGATGATGGAGGTAATGGCTGCACACAGCAGCACCAGGCCTGCAAAACGATATCCCAATTCCCCCGCGCCCAGGCGGAACGCATCCGCTGCCGGGTTGGAAGCATCCAGCGTCACGCCTTCAGCCAGCCTTGTGACCACACCCAGCACTGCCAAAAACAGGAAAATACGGACAATGGTGGCGATCCCCATACCCATCAGGGAACTCTTATTGATCTCCTTTAAATTCTCCTCACCGGTAACCCCTCCGTCGATCAGGCGATGGGCGCCGGAGAAGGTGATATAGCCTCCCACCGTTCCGCCAAGCAAGGTGATAATCGCCGGAACCAGGTTAGGAGCTCCTGCTGACGGCACGAAGGTATTCTTCAGCGCGTCTCCTACAGGCGGCTTCACCACAATGATAATGCCGAAAATAACCACGATCATGATACCGCCCAGTACCTTGGCCAGGGTATCCATAGCAGACTTGGCATTCTTTACCAGGAACACAGCGATTGCGATAATGCCTGCCAACGCGCATCCGGCCTGAGTCGGAATTCCCAGCAGAGTGTTAAAACCCAGCGCGCCGCCGCCCACATTGCCGATGTTGAATGCCAGGCCTCCCAGCGCCACCATGAACGCTACAAAATATCCCAATCCCGGAAGCACCTTATTGGCCACGTCCTGTCCGCGCAGGCCGGACACACACAAGACCCGCCAGATATTCATCTGAGCGATCGCCGCCAGGATAATCGATACCAGAATTACAAATCCAAAACTGCCTTTATGTGTACCTGTAAACTGAGCCGTCTGAGTCAGAAAGCCAGGTCCGATCGCTGATGTCGCCATCAGAAATGCCGCTCCCAGTAGTGCCCCACCACTCTTTTTCTCTTTCATAGGATAATCCTCCTTGTGTTCAGATGTTTCGTGTTATTATACATGAAGGAAATCCCATTGTCAATCCTTTTCACAATTATTTTGCTGTTCGTGTAACAACTTTTCTGTTGTGGTTATGGTTTGATCCCGGATATTTTCGCAAATTATGTCAAAAATTGTCGATACAATTTGTCGGCTTTTTTTGTTTATTTTATCTTGCCGATAAATTCCCGCCAGCATTTATTTGTTTTCAGACTCATATAGGAAAGTATTTTTATGCAAAAATAACATTGTTTATGCAGTTACGGCAGCCTCCGCCATTTAGTTCTGCATCCGGATCTGTTCCCGGCCAATCAGCGGGTAATGGCACAGCCTGCTCCCCTCCAGATTCTCCCGGTGCATATCCACACCGGTAATCTGCCGGTTCCCGTACGTGGTATAATAATAAATCCCCTGCTGCGTATTGCAGCAGGAAGTATAAATCGTCTTCTCACACTGGCCGTCTCCCAGTTCACAGCAGCCATTCGTCTGCTCCACGGAACCCAGGATATGAAAAAACTGTCCCACACTCTCCTCCTCCGAATCACCGGATACCGAATTCATCCGCACAAACGCCGCCCGGACGAACCGGGACTGGGAGGAAAGGTCCCCCGGAAGTCCCAAGGCCCCCATTCCCCGGCTGTAGACATCCAGGGACAGGCCCTTCGCAAAAAGATTCTGCGGCGGCTTCACCGACAAGTGCATATAATTGTTCAGCTGGAACATCTGATCGGGAAACGGGGGATTGTTAGACAGCACCCCGACCGGATTGTCATAGATATGAACCCCGTCCGCCATTGCCTCCAGAGTGATTGTCTCCTCTTTATCCGCAATCAGCCAGTGCAGCTGCGCCGCCGGCAGGCTTGCGTCAAAGGGAACATCCGTAAGATTTACCCTTTCCAGCCTTTTTTTGCACTCCTTCACGCTGGCACAGCTTCCAAGTATCCACGGAATCAGTTCAAAAACCGCGATATTATCCATTCCCGGGACCGGGGCCCGATAGCTGGCGTTTCCTACAAAGTTGAGACCTGCCATGGCAAGGCCCTTCTCGTTCACGCCATCATAAAAAAGCGGATAATCCTGAGCAATATGAGTCATGCCAACGACCGCATAGTGCCTGTCCCAATAGCCGGTCCCACGGAAAAGAATCGGATAATTGCGGGGCATCACCGTAACCTCCTCCCCGTAGGAATAGTCATAATCCAGTGTCCTTCCGAAATAAAAATCCTTGGTTTTATAAACAGCAGCCGTACACATACACAATTCCTCCCTGTTTCCTGATTATTGATTATACTATAGTAAACGACAAAATAATTTGTCATTTACTATAATCCCTCCGGGGGATGCGCACGATTTTGCAAAGGTAAGTGTTGCGCTTCACGCAACGCAAAATCGGCGCACTGAACGCCAAAAATAAAAAATTTTTGTCGTTCACTATAAGTATATCCGGATACAGGCAAAAAAAGCCGGTAAAATAAAGAAAAGCCGACAAAGCACGCCACAGGCGCCCCTTGCCGGCCACATTCCGTCTCACTGCTCCCACACGAATTCTCCTACATTCTTACACAGATAATCCGCGATGGGCAGATTCTCCTTCTCCCCGATTCCCACTGCCGTCATCCCCACCGCCTTGGCTGCCATAAGGCCGGCCAGCGAATCCTCAAAAACCACACAGCGTTCATAGAAAATCCCCAGCTTGTCTGCTGACAGCGTAAATACCTCCGGGTCTGGCTTTGCCTTTTTCACCAATGTCCCGTCTATCACCATGTCAAAATATTCCTCAATATGTAGCCGTTTTAAGATCAGCCGGGCATTTTTGCTGGCGGAGCCTAAAGCAATCTTAATCTCATTCCTCCTCATCCTCTCAAAGGCCTCCATCACCCCGGGAAGCAATTCCTCCTCCCCCAGCTGATCGATGTATTCCAGATAATACTTGTTCTTTTCTGCTGCCATCTGCTCCTTTTCCTGCTGAGAAAAATTCTTGTTCAAACCTCCCATTTCCAGCAGCAGTTCCAGGGCAGCCATACGGGAGATTCCCTTAAGCGCCTCATTCTGCTGCAAGGTAAAGGGAAATCCCAGCCGGTCCGCCAGCCGTTTCCAGCCCAGATAATGGTATTTTGCCGTATCCACCAATACCCCGTCCAGATCAAAAATTCCGCACTGATATCTCATTACCACTCCTCCAAAGGAACTGTCAGTTCCTTTTCCACCTCATACTCTCTTCCGTAGACGAAAAGCCTCACCGGCGTTCCCTCAATCAGCCGGAACATGCACTCCGTCCCTGTCACCGTGATCTCCAACCGGCTGCCCAAAAGCTGAAGCCGAAGCCGGCACCTCTCCCACTGCTCAGGAAGAGAGGGCATAAAGTAAAATCCCGTTTCCTTCACCCTGAATCCCAGGAATCCATAGACAATCCCCATATAGGTTCCGCCCATATTGGCCGTGTGAATCCCATCCTTGGTATTATGCTGAGAATTCAGAATGTCCAGCTTCGAGGAAAAATCAAAATACTCATAGGCCTTTTTCTTCTCTCCCAGCTTAGATGCCATGATTCCGAAAATACACCGGGAAAGAGAAGAGTCATGAGTCGTCCGCTTCTCATAATAGTCAAAGGAATTCTTCATGGTACTCACCTTCTGGGCATCCTCAAAAATCATATGAGCCAGCACCGTGTCCGCCTGCTTGCACACCTGATACCGATACAGCCGGTACAAATGATTCCACTGCATGATCGGCCCGTTTCCCTTCGCCTCCTGGCTGAAATCCCACTCCTTCTTAGAAAGGAAACTGTCATCCTGGGGATTGATATCCAGGACTTCGTCATAGAGCAGCAGCATTTTCTCCGCCGCCTCCTCAAATCCCAGGATTTCCTCCTCCTCAATCCCGATCCTTCTCTCCAGATCCTCCAGCTGCCCCTGGGCCTTCAGCCTCCGGTAAATCTTCGCCGCCCATTCCAGATTATGCTTGGCTGTCAGATTGGTATAATAATTGTTGTTCACCACACAGCTGTACTCATCCGGTCCCGTAAGATCATGAAGCTGAAAGCTCCCCTGATAAAAATTCCCCAGGTCATACCACATCCTGGCCGTCTCCAGGAGAATCTCCGCTCCTTTGGAAACCATAAAATCCCAATCCCCCGTAATCAGATAATACTGAACCGCCGCATAAGAAATATCTCCATTAATATGGTACTGGGCGCTGCCAGAGGGATAATACCCCGAGCATTCATCTCCATTAATGGTCCTCCAAGGATAGAGCGCCCCTTTGAGATACCCCATCACCCGGGCATTGGCTCTGGCCCTGTCCAGAATCTGATAGCGGTAGGACAAAAGATTTTTCGCCGTTTCCGGCCAGGCAAGAGAGAAAAAGGGAACAATATACATTTCCGTATCCCAAAAATAATGCCCCTCATACCCCTCGCCGCTCAGACCTTTGGCGCCGATGTTACAATACTCATCCTTACCTACGGACTGGAGAAGCTGATACAGGTTATAATGCAGAGAAAGGTTCAATTCCTCATCCCCGATAATCTCAATCTCTGCATTTTCCCAAAATTTATCCAGGTAATCCTCCTGACACTGATACCAGTAATCCAAAGGCCTGCCCAAACTCTTTCTCATCAGGTCTGCCGCCGTACCCTTTACATCCAAATACCGGATAGAATCGCAGGTAACGGTATATTTTGTCACCGTAACCGGAACCTTCTCTCTCAGGGGGAATTCAAAAAACTGCACAATCTCCTTCTCCCCTACCTGGCTCTTTGCCGTATACTCCTCTGACAGAAGATGGGCCGTCACACTGGCAATCTCCAGTCCCGATTTCAGCGTCTTTGACCGGATCAGGCTAAAACCATCCTCCGTCATCTCCCGCTCTGCCACTCGCAGATGAGTAATTTTCTCCCCCGCCACCCGGGAATCCTTAGGATTAAAATAATTGGACACATCCCCGGAATGAACCGATTCCATCCAGGCTTTCCCTGAAAAATTCAGGGGCGTAACCTGATACTCGATGGTAAAAAGAGGAAGCATTTCAAAAGAAGCCATACGCGTAATGCAAACCTCCACCTGTCTACCTTTTGGCGATTCCCACACAAACCGCCGGATGGTAATCCCCTTTTTCATATCCAGAACACGGCTGAACTCCAGAACCTCCCCCTGAAACAAATCCACCCGCTCCCCTTCCACTGTCAGTACCATCGTCTGGGTATCAAAGCTATTCACCATCGTCTGCTTCTGTTCCGGAAACCCATAATGCTTTTCTGGCTGCTTCATCTCCGAGAAATTATAAAACCCATTCACATATTGTCCCCTGACCGTAGCCTGGCCCGGAGGATACCCTTCCTCAAAATTCCCCCTCACGCCAAAATACCCATTCGCATTATGGAACAAAGTCTCGTTCAGCAGAAGTTCCCCCTCTGTCCTTGTATATCCATCCTTCTGAAACACAAACGCCCGATTCATCCGCTTCACCATTCCTTTCCCGATTTTCTATTTCCTGCCTCCACACAGCCTTATACCACATACCACTCACTTAATCCCCGTAGTGGCAATCCCCTCCACAAAATAATCCTGCGCCACAAAGAAAAGAATCACCGGCGGCAGAATCGAAAGCACCGACATAGCCATAATACTGCTCCAGTTCACACTCCCCGCCGTATTGTCAATTGCCATGCGCAGTCCCAGGGAAATGGGATACTTCGTCACCGTATTGATATAAATCAGATTCCCGAAGAAATCATTCCAGGTCCACATAAACCGGAAAATCCCCGCCGAAAAAATAGCCGGCTTACAAAGGGGCACAATCACCTGTACCAGAATCTGAAAAGAATTACACCCGTCAATCCTGGCCGCCTCATCCAGTTCCACCGGAATCCCCCGAATGAACTGCACCAGCATATACACAAAGAACGCACTGGTAGAAAACGCCGCCGGAACAATAAAAGGCAGATAAGTATTCACCCATCCCACCTTGGAAAACATCACATAGGTGGGAATGGTCAGCACCGACGTAGGAAGCATCAGCGTGGCAATCATAATGGAAAACAAAATCTTCTTCCCCGGAAACGGAAACCGGGCGAAGCCATAAGCCACCAGAAGTCCCGAGAGAATCGTCAGCACTACCACCGGTATCACAATCTTAAAACTGTTAAAGAAAAACACCCCAAAGTTGGCATTTCCCACACCTCGCCAGCCGTCAATAAAAGCATTAAAATTAAACACGGTGGGAACCAGTCCGATATCCGTAAAAATATCCTTATTTTCCTTAAAAGCCGAAGAGATCATCCACAACACCGGATACACCATCACAAATCCGAAGAGCAGGATAAACACCTGCATCAAAAAACCTTTTACGCTTTTCTTTTCCTCTCTCTTCTTCATCAGAATTTACCTCCGTCCTCATAATAGGTAAACCGGTCAAAAAACTTGAACAGAATCACCGTAAAAACCATAATTGCCATAAACAAAATCCAGGACAAGGCAGACGCATAGCCGGTTCTGAAATATTTAAACGCACTGTTGTACAGATGAATCGCAAACACATAAGTAGAATTCAAGGGACCGCCGCTGGTGATCACATAGGGACCGGTAAACTCCTGAAATCCATTAATCAGCTGCATAATCACGTTAAAGGATACCACCGGCGTGATCATAGGCAGGGTGATGGAAAAGAACTGCCGCACCTTGGTAGCCCCGTCCACCTCTGCCGCCTCATACAATTCCTGGGGCACCTGCTTTAAGCCAGACAAAAACAGCACCATGGAAGAGCCAAACTGCCAGACCGCCAGCAGTGCCACAGTCCCCAGGGCAAATTTCGGGCTTCCAATCCAGTCCAGATAGGGAAGTCCCACTGCCTGAAGAATCAGATTTACAATCCCGTCCCGGCGGAACAGAAACCGCCACAGCACGGCGATGGCCACGCTTCCCCCCAAAATAGAGGGCAGGTAATATACCGTACGGTAAAAATTGACCCCTTTCATGTTGGTATTCAATATCATAGCCACAAACAAAGCAAAAATCAGCTTTGCCGGAACAGACAAAAATACATACTTAAAAGTAATGGCCAGGGAAGGCAAGGCCAGCTTATCCTTTGTAAAAATCTCCACATAATTTTTAAATCCAATCCATACCGGAGCGCTGGCAATGGAAAAATCCGTGAAAGAATAATAAACCGAAGACAAAATCGGATACAAGGTAAACAGCAGAAAGCCAATCAGCCACGGCGACACATACAAAAGGCCTATCCAATTTGAAAATGCTTTTTTCTTCTTGCTCTTCATGGCACACTCCTTTACTGGCCTTCCTTCAGTTCCTGCAGCAATTCGTCAAAATCCGCCACCAATTCTTTCGCCTTATCCTCCGGGCTGGCCACCTTATACTCTACCTCCTGGATGGCATCCAGCCACATCTGCTCCATGTCCCCGGTAGGCAGATTGGGAATGGTCATGGCTCCTGCCTCCATGGCGCTCTCCACCACATGGTTATTTTCCTCACTCAGAATCTCCATATCTAACAGAACCTGGCGGGCAGCGGCAGAAGCCGGAACCCCTCTGGTATCCTTTAAGATGGCAGCTGCCTCCGGGTCATTGACCAGCCAGTCTAAAAATTTAACAGCCTCCTCCGGATATTTTGTAGAGCTGGGAATCGAGTACACCTGAGAAGGCCGAATCATAACGCCGCTTCCCACGCCATCCGCCTCACGAATCATGGACATTACTCCCACATCGATGGAACCGTCCACCGTAGCCGTTGACTGAGAGGACAGCCATACCTGGCAGATTCCCAGCTTTCCGTCAATCCACTTTGGATTCTCATACCAGCGGTTCACATAAATGCCGTTTACCTCTGCCGGCTCAATCACCCCATTGTCAATCCAATCAACCACCATCTGAAAGCCATCCCTTAACTGCTCCTCGGTAAAGGTCCTCTCATAATCCTTATTGAAAATATACTCCCCGGTCTGCTGATTCAGATAAGAATGAAGCATCAGGTTGATGATGGTCTGTTCCACATTTAAAAGGTAAAATTCCGGGTCCTGGGCGTGCATCTGGGTTCCGATCTCCATCAGTTCCTCCCAGGAAATGATCTTGTCTGCGCCAAACCGGTCATCCGTCAGTACATCCCGGTTATACAGAAATACATTGGTATTCATTCCTGTAGGGACACCTACGATTTTCCCGTCAAACTCCAGACAGTTTTTCAGAAATGTCTCATCAAACTGGCTCAGATCAATATTTTCCGAGGTATTCAGATCCATCAACAGGTCCCCCTGCTTATTGATATCCGCCAGCCAAGGCTGGTCAATCTGAATAATGTCTGCCGCACTGTTGCCCGACAGCTGGGTAATCAGCTTCTGCTGATAGCCGTCAAACCCGCCGTATTCCGGCTCAATGGTGACATTGGGATTCAATTCCTGATACTTTGCAATCGCCTCCAGGGTGGCATTATGCCGCTCCTCGCCTCCCCACCAGGCAAAGCGAAGCACCACCTGACCACCGGAAGCCTCGCCTCCTTTGCTGCCGCTGTCCTGTCCGCTGCTTTGTCCGCTTCCCGAAACCGTTCCACCCCCTGCAGTTTGAGTTCCGCCGCCGCATCCTGTCATCATTCCTGCCATCATTCCCGCTGCCGTCAGCAGGGCAATCCCTTTTCTTAAACGCTTCATACAAATCCTCCTTATTCTGTGATACTGTTCATTCTGGCCAAAATATCTGATAGCTATAGTGTAACATAAACCACTTTTGGCAAACAGGAGCCGGATTTGTGAAAGCGTATCAATTCTTATACACTTTGTAGTATCATTTTTTGATAATAGTATCTTTTTTTGTCATCTTTATCACATACCCGCCATAGTCCTTTGCTTTTTTATCTTTCCCATTGTATACTATTACTGATCATGGACCTACAGACACTAAAGGCGCCGCCCATTATGGAAAAGAGGACTAGGGATGAACTATCAACTTTTGATTGTAGATGACGAATACGAAATCCGAACCGGCCTGGCTAACTATATTCCCTGGAATACCCTTGGCTTTCAGGTCGCCGGACAATGCCAGAATGGGAAGGAGGCCCTGGACTTCATTGCCGCCAATACGATTCACGCCGTTCTGTGCGACATCCGTATGCCGATTATCGACGGCCTGGAACTGGCAAAGGAACTCTATTCCCAAAAATCCACCGTTAAAATCGTTTTCCTCACCGGCTATAAAGATTTTGAATACATCCAGCAGGCCCTGCGCTACCGCGCCTTCGACTACGTGTTAAAACCCACAAAATTTGAACAGATCTCGGAAATATTCGGGAAAATCCGACATGAACTTGACCGGGAATATGGCATTGACATCCAGGAAAGAAAGGAACCTGCTGACATTATCAATGCTATCAAGAAAATAGTAAAAGAACATCTGGCCGATGTAACTCTGGAATCCGTGTCCAAGAAGATTTACATGAATCCCTTTTACATCAGCAAATTATTCAAACAAAAGACCGGCATTAATTTCACTGACTATGTAACCGACTGCCGGATGAAAAAGGCCGCAGATTTATTGAACGACTACAACTACCGAATCTACGATATCAGCGAAATCATCGGGTATTCCAACCCCAAAAACTTCGCCCGGACCTTCAAACAATACTACGGCGTCACTCCCAGTGAATACCGGGCGGGCGGATTGACGAAAGGAGAGGCTTCCTCTGATGAAACATCCATCTAAAACCTTTATGAAATACTTTCTGCGGCAGCTGTTTATCGGCTCCATCCCCATTCTTATCCTGGGAACCCTGGCATTTTGCCTGACCTGCCGAGATATCCGCCAGACCGCTTCCCACTCCGTCTCCAACTCTTTAGATCAGGCAGGACAGTTCTGGAACCAGCTCCTCTCTGACGCAAGCACTATCGAAGCTACTTTTAATCCCGATTCCTTTTCCGGCTTCTCCCTCAAGCACATTGTGCGCAAAAAAGGACTCAGTTACAGCGATTCGGTAAAATACCCCATCTTCACCTCCATCCTGAACACCTTTGTCAACGCCAACCCTTACATAGAATCCGCCTACCTCTACTGGCCTAATGACCATGGGAATCTTCTGGCCTCCAACAAGGGGTTGACCACCCTGGAATATATGGAGGATACCCAGTGGCTAAAGACCTGCCAGGCCTTCACCGATGACCGGGCCCTGACCCGCCTGATTCAGCCCCGGACCCTGACCGGCTCCAACGGGGTTTCCTCCGATACCTTGACCATTTACCAGAAAATCATCACTCTGGATTACCTTACCTCCAAGGGCACGGTGATTCTCAATCTCAAACCCTCCATGCTGGAAAAGCAGTTGTCCCGCCTGTGCACTTTTTCCGGACAACAGATCTTCCTGTTTGATGAAGACCTGACCCTTTTGGCCAGTTCCGGCTCCACCTGTGGCTCTGCGCCTGATTCCGGTTTCTCTTCCGCTTTTGCCTCTGAACCCTCCCCTGCGGACCTACGGGAAATCCTTTCCCACATACTGGAAGAAATATCCCCCGCAGACGGTCAGATCCACGTAAAAGAAAAGGGGTTCACCATCTCCGTCCAAAAAGATGACTCTGCCCCTTTTCTCTATATCTCCCTCATTCCCAACAGCCAGCTATACGCCATGCCCGCCAAGCTGCTCTTCATCACAGGGATTCTCGTAGCGTTGTCCTGTATAGTCTCCCTGTTTCTGGCAGCCGCCTACAGCCGGAATATTTCCCGGAACATCCATAGTATCATGGATATCTTCCATGCCGCCCAGAACGGCGACCCCCTGCCTCCCGCCCCTGCCGCCTCCAACGACGAGCAAAGCTACATTATTGCCAACCTGATTTCCACCTTTATCCGGCAGGACTATTTATCCATCCAGCTTTCTGAAAAGAATTACCGGGCCAGGACCTTAGAACTGATTGCCCTTCAGTCCCAGATCAATCCTCACTTTCTGTTCAACACCCTGGAGACCATCCGGCTGAAATCCTTTCAGCTGGCAGACGGCCCCAACCAGGTATCCCTGCTGATCGAAAACCTGTGTGACATCATGCGCTACACTCTTTCCGATCCCAACGAGCAGGTCTCCCTGGAAAATGAAATCGCCTACTCCAAATCCTATTTATATATCCAGAAACTCCGCTACCGGGACAGATTTCATGTCATATGGGAGTATGATCCGGACATTCTCCCGATTCCCACTATCAAACTCCTGATTCAACCCCTACTGGAGAATTCCATTCACCACGGAATCGCACCCTCCGACAGAGAATGCCTGATCAAGATCAAAATCTATCAGAAGCAGGATTTTCTCTATCTTCACATGATTGACACCGGCATCGGCATGACCCCTGCCCAAAAAGAAGAACTTCTATCCCGAATCATGGACGATGAGACCCCCTACCAGCATATCGGATTGACCAACACCTGGAAACGCCTGGTTCTGGTCTATGGCCAGCAGGCCAGAATCCGTATCCTAAGCAAGGTGAATCAAGGAACCTCCATCACCTTGATCCTGCCAAAGGAGAGGGACCCGTCAGCCAGTTAAAAGCGTCGTCTTGCAGCCGCATTCCGGCCAGGCTTTTACTTAAGCGCCATGTATTGCTCCAGCAAATCGGAATGATACCGGCTCACGATATAGATAAACCCTGCCACCAGTTCCATCGTCGGAAACATAAACAGCCCCAGCAAGCATATAACAAATCCCCAGGCTCCGATCCTGGGAAACCGGACTTTCAAAACCAATAAAATGCCGATAAACCCAAAGCAAATCAGATACAGATATCCGAAAATCCCGACCGTCAGTACTATATTTTGCATCATATCATTTTCAAGAGGCTGCACCATCCGGATACTATAAAGAATAAATGCCAGCAACGCGCCGTAGCCTGTCCACTTAGGGGGAACATACAAAAAGAGGGACTTGGGCTTTTGTACCGGGAAGCGAAGCCTGCGCAGAATCAAAAGGCTGATCTCATACACAACAAACCCCTGGACAATCCCAAGCAGGATTATGGAAACAACAAGAATCTGTTTTAAGTAAGCGGCGGTCAGCATGATCTCCGGCACATCCACATCCGCCTGGCTAAATGCAAAATTCATCATTTTCTGCATCTCTTCCACTTCCTGATTCAGGTCGATGCCGGACAGAAATTCCATCATAATAATGTTGAGAACGCTTATCAGGGCAGACAGGATCATCACTGCAAACAATATTTTCGTCATATCAATCTTATGATACAGGCATCCGCCAAACACCAGTCCGACAAATGCCTGCGTGACCGCATAAAAAATGGTGGTAAAATCCCCCAGCAAAAATGAGAGCAGCGTCATGGCCAAAAGAGCGGGAATACCGCTTTTCCAGCCGTATAATGCGGCATAGGCAACCATGGGAATCGGGTAGATGAACAGGAAGACCCCTTGAAAAAGACTTCCCGTCTGCCGATTCAGCAAAAGCATTACTCCGAAGATTGCCGTAACCATTGCGCCTGTTGTAATTTTGAGTGATTTCTTATTCATATGCTGTTTTTCACAATCTCTTCCTATTTTTTTCTTTTATTAGTTTTTTATTATATCTCGAAATGCCGAAAAATGCTATGGATTTTTGTAGGTTGCTTTGTGGAGATTTTCGGGGATTTCACGGGGGAACGCAACCGTAAAAACCATCGCCCAAAGGGCCTGGGACTGGCAGTGTCTTGATTGGAAGTTCTGGTATTCACCGGCTTTGCTCAGACTGAGACGGTCTATATAAAAATTCTTTGCTTTTTTCTTAAAGTTATTAGAAGGGGATTTCTCACGAGGTAGATCGCCTTCTCGTCTCCAAGAACATAGTCGATCTTCGTCCCCCGGTTTTCACTTACGCCTTTTTCCCTTGGACCATAATCCTCTGATTCCATGACAGACATTTCCTTGGTAATCATGGACATGAGCCGCTTGGGGCGTGATTATCTCAAAGTCGGCCAGGTCATGGAAATCCTGCAGCAGAGAGGTGTCCGGCTGATCGCCATCAATGACGGAGTAGACAGCGCCAACGGAGAGAATGATTTTACCCCATTCTTGAACATCATGTATGAATTTTACGCCAGAGATACCAGCCGCAAGATTAAGTCCGTATTCAAGGCAAAAGGCATGAGCGGCAAGCACCTGACCGGCACGGTCATTTACGGCTACTTGTGGGACGAAAAGCGGGAACACTGGATTGTGGACGAAGAAGCCGCTGACGTGGTGCGCCGGATATTCGCTATGACTTTGGACGGATACGGCCCCTATCAGATTGCGAACCGGCTGTCACAGGAAAAGATTGAGATACCTTCCTTGCACCTTTCCCATTACGGGGAGGGCGTAAAGAGCTGGAAAAGTATGCTGAAAAATGAGATACGGTAGATGTAAAAGTACAAGGCCAGAAGCTGTTACAGTTTCCGGCCCTGTCATACAAAGCTGTTTTTAATCCATGTCGAGAAATTCAGCCGGTGTCATGATCTTTGGATTCTCCAAACCTGATTCCAGAAAATCTTTGTCACCAGTGAGCAGGACATCAACCTTTGCCGCAATCGCCGCTCTTAAAATGGGACGGTCATCTGCATCCCGGATCTGTGATTCCGACATATTTTCGTCTGTTGGGATGGGTGCTAATTCCAGTATCAGTAAGGCTATTGACAGAAACTTATCCAATGCCGCCAGACGTTTGGGGAACTTTTTATTGAATATCCGTTTCATTTCGTCCACATTCTGCTCACAGATCAATCCGTGGTTAGGATAAGAGGCTGCTTTTAAATAAGCCTGATAAGGAACACCATTTGCACTCAATGCCGCAGATATGAGGACATTCGTATCAATCAGAACCCTCATGCATTTTCGTCCTCATTTCTCAATTCTTTTACAAGTGCCATAACATCATCGTCAGATGTGAGACCAGCCCGCTCTGCTTCGCCTGCCATTTCCCCCTGGAGCATCTGCATGGCATAGACAGCCGAATTAACGATACGGACAGTGCCGCCCTCCACAATAAAAGAAATACGGTCTCCGCTTGCCACGCCAAGCACTTCACGAACATCTTTTGGGATTGTGACCTGCCCTTTGGCCATGACCTTTGCATTGTCAACAAAAGCGTTTGCTAACATATCTTCCACCTCCTGAAATATGGAAAGTAGGGATTTCCCTACTTGTATTATATTCGACTGCCAAAGAAAAATCAAATGAAATTCATGGAATGGGTTTATCGGACACTGGAAATGTGGATTTTTTGTGAAATTGATTAAAAAGTCTTTGACGATTTGTCTCTGGTAAGACAAGTCAAAGCAGAGTGTTGGCACACATTTGTCCAAACACCACAAAATCGTGATGCTTTAGGGATTATAAGACAAATAAAAAAACTTGTAGCTATTGCAAGAGCTAAAACATAATGATAAAATAATTATTGACTTCAAGTCAATAATTATTAATAAAGGAGGTATCTTGAAAATTGGCCAGACCTGTTAAAAAATCACCTGATGAATGGAGAAAAGAAATTATTGATGCCGCAAAAACGCTATTTGCTTCTAAAGGATATGAGGAAACCTCGATTTCCGATATTATGGACATGGCAGGCGGAGCGAAAGGAATGTTTTACCGTTTTTTTCAAAGTAAAGAAGATATTATGCACACATTAGGAAATCAGATGTTTTTTGAAAATAACCCTTTTGAAGCAATTAAAAATCGCGACGATCTGAACGGATTGCAAAAGATTCAGTCATTACTTGTGCTGAATCAATCCAATGAAGAACGTAATCATCTGAATATACAGGCAATCCAAATCCTAAAAGATCCGCATATTCTAGCCACGGCAGTGGAAGAAAACAGACGTGTGCTGACCCCTCTATGGTTAGAATTATTGGAAGAAGGAAAAAATGACGGTTCAATCAAAACGGAATATACAAAAGAACTTTCCGAACTTTTGCCGCTCATTAACTTCTGGCTGATGCCAACAGTATTTCCAGCAACCAAGGAAGAAATGCATCATAAATACCATTGTGTAATGGATGTATTAAATCATATGGGACTGCCGATTTTTGATGATGGAGCCGTATCATTTACAGAAAAATTTATCGCTGATATTTCAGAAAAAGAAGGAAATGAAAAACTATGACACAAAAATTATTTACAAAGAATTTTGTGCTTCTTATCTTAGGGCAGCTAACATCATTGTTTGGTAATTTCATCTTGAAACTCGCATTGTCTATGTATGTACTGGAAGCAACGGGTTCAGCCGCCATATTCGCGAGGATCCTATCGATTGCCACAATCCCGACGGTTGTTCTTTCCCCATTAGGCGGTATTCTTGCAGACAGGGCAGACAGGCGGAATATTATGGTTGCGCTGGACGGATTAACCGGTACGTCGGTTTTATGCGCAACACTTCTCTTGTCTGAAAAGAATGCCCTAACGGTAATCTGTGTACTGCTTGTCATACTTTCTGTGTTAGGGGCGTTTGAAACGCCTACGGTACAGACATGTATTCCGACTATGCTGCAAGGCGATAACATAATGAAAGGAAATGCTGCTGTAAACCAGGTAGCTTCCTTGTCTTACTTAATGGCTCCAATGTTAGGAAGCATACTGTATGCAGTATTTGGCCTAAAGCCTGTTATGTATGCAAGTGTTGGCTGCTTTTTTATCACAGCACTATTTGAATGTTTTATAAAATTAAATGATCAACATTCGCAGAACAAAGGCAGTATACTGCCAGTTATCAAACAGGACTTCCTATCAAGTATGCAATATATTTTAAAGGAACAGACAAACATTGCAAAAATGCTGCTTTGGACTGCATTTTCAAGATTTTTTGTAATGGGTATTACCATAGTTGGACTTCCCTTTATTGTGCGTACCGTTCTTGGATTAAATGCACGGTATTATGGGGCAGCGGAAAGCGCATTAGCGATTGCCACAATCTTAGGAAGTATTGCCGCTGGACTTCTTGCAGAGAAATTGAAAATACATAGATTAGCTATCCTGCTCACTTCTATGGGAGTTTTTATGATTCCTGCGGGAACTGTTTTCTTATGTCCGGTCGATTCCATTATAAAATATGTTATCACTCTTGTTTCTTTTTGCGGTATGCAGATTGCAATTAGTATTTTTTCTATTTTTGCAGTTTCCTTTATACAGCAAAAAACACCGAATCATCTGATTGGAAAAGTGATGGCTTACACATCTACAATTACATTGTGCGTTCAACCCATAGGGCAGGTCCTGTACGGTTTCCTATTTGATAGGTTTAGCAATAGGATTTACTTATGTCTAATACCAACAGGCATAATAATATGCGCTATTGCTACATCTGCAATAGGATTTTTTAGAAAGATAGAAAAAGAACAAAATTTTAATAAAACGTTCTATTAACTTCCCTCTTTGCTTTTGCTAGATTGTAGATACAAAGAAAGTTTACTGCTAACCGATATGCAGTATATAAATGGTCAGGTCGAAAGTATAGTCCTCCGCCGCAATGTAAGGGACTTTTTCCATAATAAGGACAGAGCCGTTCGGTCTGATGGGATCATCAATATCTTTACAAAGCACTGGATAATTGATTAACAAAAACAAAATCCCCATCCCGAATCCCCCAAAAGCAAGCACCCCCACCAAGAGAAAAAGAGTACCCAAAAACAGGCCAGGGGTTGACAGGGTTTGGCGACTTTTGGAGGGGTTTAGTACTTCCTGGGCAAAAAGACGGCAGTTGTACGAATATGTTGCTGTAGCAGCAATGTGCGAAGACACGGCTGCGTAAGAACACCTAACCGTGACTGCCGTCTTTTTGCCCTGGAAGCACTTGCCCCGGAAACGGGAGCCAAACCCTGTCAACCCCTGGCCTGTTTTTTCGTCCCCCTTTGCTTTTCACCCCCCCCCCAATTAAAAATTTAACCTTTACATCCCCCTCCGCTTATTATATGATACCTATAAAAAGAACCATCCCGCTATACACCAAGGAGGATCAAATGACTCACCAAATAACCCTTCCGGAAATGCTAAACGCCCGGGAGCGCCGTGTTCTCCGGCAGCGGCAGCTGCTGGCACAATACCCCATGCCCATGGTCTGCTTTACCATGAATATTGCAGGGCCTGTCAAAAACAGCCCGTTAATCCAAAAAGGCTTTGCACTAGGAAAACGCTATCTGACAGAGCAGCTGGATTCCCTGCATATTCCCTGCGCCCATTACGAAGAAATCAACGAGGCTACCGGAAATGAAGCCTGCTGGCTCATCGACGCAGACCCCCTTTTGATCAAAAAAATCACCTGTGCCATCGAGGACAACTCCGAGATCGGCAGATTATTTGATATGGATGTTTTAAGGCCGGACGGAACCAAAATCGACCGCGCTGAACTGGGGTTTAGCCCCCGCCTCTGTCTGGTTTGCGGCGGTCCGGCCAAAGAATGCGCCCGCAGCCGCACCCATACGGTAGAGCAGCTCCAGGCGAGAACCAGAGAGATATTAACTCATGCCCTGGAAGAAGAAGATTCCATCCTGGCTGCCAGGCTGGCTTGTCAGGCCCTTCTCTATGAGGTCTGCACCACTCCCAAACCGGGGCTGGTGGACCGGGAAGGAAACGGCAGCCATAAGGACATGGATATTTTCACCTTTATGAACAGCGCCAGCGCTCTCTGGCCCTATTTTCAGGCCTGTACCCGCATCGGAAGACAGACTGCCGGACTTCCCCCCAGACAGACTTTTCTACAGATCCGCTCCCGAGGGCAAAGAGCGGAGGCTGACATGCTCGCGGCAACAAAAGGCGTCAACACTCACAAGGGAGCTATTTTCTCCCTGGGAATCCTCTGCGCCGCCCTGGGCCGGCTGCCAAATGAGCAGTGGAAGCAGCCCGATGCCATCCTGAAGGAATGTGCTGCCATGACCGCCGGACTGGTAAACGAGGATTTTGCGGGACTTACCAGGGAAAACGCCGTCACCACGGGGCAAAAGCTATATCTGGAGCATCAGATCACCGGCGTAAGAGGACAGATGGAGGCAGGACTGCCGGCCGTAAGAGATGTGGGCCTTCCTGTTTTAAAGAAGGGGTTTGCCCAGGGCCTGAGTCCCGACCGGGCCGGCTGCGGCGCCCTTCTCGCCTTGATTACCGCCGCAGTTGACACGAATCTGATTGCCCGAAGCGATCTTGCCACCCAGCAGGAGACGGTCTTGCAGCTTAAGGAACTGCTCATGCACAATCCTTATCCCGATCTGCCCACACTCCGCCAGCTGGACTCTAAGTTTATGGAGAAAAATCTTTCCCCCGGCGGAAGCGCGGACCTGCTGGCTGTATGTTACCTGCTATATTTCTTAGAAAATGAGGTGTAATGATGTCAGAATATACGATCTCCCAGATACGCCCCACCGACCGCCGGGCCCTTGCCCAGATTGATGCCCTCTTAAAGCAGGAAGGTATCCTGCGCGACGCCAATCTGGACTATGTCTGTGCCATGTATGATGAGGATTATCAGATTGTCGCCACAGGAAGCTGCTTTGCCAACACCCTTCGCTGCTTTGCCGTCAGCAGCGCCCACCAGGGAGAAGGATTGCTCAACCAGGTCATCACCCATCTGATCGATGTCCAGTACCAGCGGGGCAATCTGCATCTTTTCCTCTATACAAAAATCAGTTCCGCCAAATTTTTCCATGATCTTGGCTTTTATGAGATCGCCAGAGTAGACGACACCCTGGTCTTTATGGAAAACCGAAGAAACGGCTTTGCCGGCTATCTGGCGGACCTGTCCAAGACAAAAAGAGAGGGAAGTTCTGCCGCGTTGGTCATGAATGCCAATCCTTTCACCTTGGGACACCAATATCTGGCAGAGACAGCCGCCTCCCGGTGCGATACGCTCCACATCTTTATTGTCAGCGAGGACGCCAGCCTGGTCCCCTTTTTTGTGAGAAAAAAACTTGTGCTGGCCGGCACCGCCCACCTGCCCAATGTGGTCTGCCACGACAGCGGCCCTTATATCATCAGCAACGCCACCTTCCCCAGCTACTTTCTAAAGGATGAGGAATCGGTAATCCAAGGTCATGCCAGGCTGGACCTGATCATCTTTTCCAGGATTGCCAAAGCCCTTTCCGTCACCTGCCGTTATGTGGGAGAGGAACCCACCAGCCAGGTGACCGGAATCTACAACCAGATCATGTCCGCCGAACTTCCCAAGGCAGGCATTGACTGTGTTATCCTCCCCCGCAGACAGGCCATGGAACGGCCCATCAGCGCCTCCACGGTACGCCAGCTTCTCAAAGAAAGGGATTTTGATACCCTGAAACAGCTGGTTCCCGATTCCACCCTTGATTATTTTAAGAGCGAGGAGGCCGCTCCTGTGATGGAAAGAATCTGCCAGGCGGAAAATGTGGTGCATTATTGAGCGGATCCTCCCGCACTCAGACGGATTCCCTTTGCCATTGAAACAAAATACCGATGCACTGCCAGATCCTCCCCCAGTTCCGGGTGGAAGGCTGTCACCAGCTGATTCTTCTGCCTGGCGGCAACGATTTTCCCCTCCACCTCTGCCAGAACCTCCACGCCCAAACCCACCTCCAAGATATAGGGCGCCCGGATAAAGGTCATGGGAACCCTCCCCAAATCGCCAAAATCCTTTTCTGCATAGAAGCTGCCAAGCTGCCGGCCATAGGCATTCCTCTTTGCCCGGATATCCATAGTTGCCAGGCAGGGCCCGCCGCCATCAATATTTTTTGCCAGAAGCAGCAGCCCGGCGCAAGTCCCAAACACTGGCAGTCCGGCAGCAATCCGCTCCCGCAGGGGCGCAAACAAGCCCAGTTCCCGCAAAAGCTTTCCCATAACCGTGCTTTCTCCCCCTGGCAGGATCAAACCATCACAGGGCCGGTTCAAATCCCTTTGCTGGCGGATTTCAAAATGTTGTATCCCCAGCTTTTCCAAGGCCTCTCCATGCTCCACAAAAGCGCCCTGCAGGGCCAAAATTCCGATATTCATCCGCGTTTTCCTCTTACTTTCCCCGCTCTGCCATCAGAAGGGCGATTTCCTCCTCGTTGATTCCCACCATAGCCTCGCCTAAATCCGCTGACAACTCTGCCAGAAGCCTGGCATCCTGGTAGTTGGCCACTGCCTGCACGATTGCCGCTGCCCGTTTTGCCGGATTGCCGGATTTGAAAATACCGGACCCTACAAACACGCCTTCGGCCCCCAGCTGCATCATCAGCGCGGCGTCTGCCGGGGTGGCGACTCCCCCTGCCGCAAAGTTGACCACGGGAAGCCGCCCCTTTTCCCAGACGAGCTTCAGCAGGTCCGCCGGCACCTGCAGCTGCTTCGCCGCCTCAAAAAGTTCATCCTGCCGCAGATTCTGCACCCTGCGGATTTCTCCGTTCATCGCCCGCATATGGCGCACAGCCTGGACGATATCTCCGGTGCCAGGTTCCCCCTTTGTACGGATCATGGAAGCGCCCTCGGCAATCCGCCGCAACGCCTCTCCTAAGTCCCTGGCTCCGCATACGAAAGGAACCTGAAACCGGGTCTTGTCAATATGGTAAACGTCATCCGCGGGAGAGAGCACCTCGCTCTCATCAATATAATCGATCTCGATTGCCTCCAGAATCTGAGCCTCCGCAAAATGGCCGATTCTGCACTTTGCCATCACCGGGATGGACACAGCCTCCTGAATCCCCCGGATCATCTTGGGGTCGCTCATCCGGGACACGCCCCCTGCCGCCCGGATATCTGCCGGTATCCGCTCTAAGGCCATCACGGCGCAGGCCCCGGCCTGCTCTGCAATTTCCGCCTGCTCCGGAGTCGTGACGTCCATGATCACTCCGCCTTTTAGCATCTGCGCCAGTTGCTTGTTTAATTGATAACGATCTTCTTTCATAATGGAATCCTCCTTCGTTTTATCCTTATCGAATTATCAAGCATTATATCAAAAACCGGCATAATCAAAAGATTCAGTTTTTCGTTTTTTTACCGGTTCAGTTTGCATTCAAATGTTTCTTTTTCCTCTGCTTTTTTGGCCTTATGACATTAAAAATACAAACTGACCCTGCAAAAAAGGACTGTCCTGTTTAAATTTTCCCTATATCCTTGGTCGCTATCACATCGCTTCCCAATCCCAGCACATTTTCAATCACTATCTCTTTCGCCTTTACTGGCGCTGTCAGCTTCCGCTTACGGATCTCTCCCATTACATCGAAAATCCGGTCTTTAGGAATCGCATGAGTCAGACGCACGCTGGCTAAAGGAAGCTCCCCGCCGGATACCAGCACTGAAGTAGCGATATTTCTCTGAGGGTCCGTCAGTTCCTGAACCGCATATTCCTTTCCCTTGGGACAGGTATTTCCGGTTACCAGGATTTCCTCCCCCCTCTCTCCCTGTCTGGTCTCAGTTCTTAAGCCACACCCCAAAGGACACATAATACAGGTATATTCCCTTACCATACCACACTCACCTCCAGATCACTCTCTTTGTTCAGCTTCCTTGCCTTTACCGGAATCTGGATCATCTCTGCCGGAATCGCCTTAGGCATTTTCTTTTCCAATATTATATTTCCATTCTGGCTTAAACGGATAAAAGCATTTTTTACCGGCCTTCTCACCCGCAAAGACAGCTTAAAGTCCTCGCCGCCGCTGATTTTCTGCGGGATGGCATGGGTCACATTTGCATCTGTTTTCACTGCCAGCATACACGTTGCAAGTCTTCCCTCCTCCAGATAACGCACTACCGAATCAGCCAGGCTTTCTGCCTCCATGGACACAAAGTCCACCAGGTCGTGAACCTGTAAGACATTGCCAGCCGCAAAGATTCCGGAAACGCTGGTCTGATGGTTCTCATCCACCACCGCCCCCTTGCTCCGGCTATCCAATTCCACGCCGGCTGCCAAGGAAAGTTCATTCTCCGGAATCAGCCCCACGGAAAGAATCAAGGTGTCGCAGCAGTATTCCCTTTCTGTCCCCAAAACAGGCTGCATGCACTCATCCACCTGGGACACCACCACAGCCTCCAGCCGCTCTGCTCCTTTGATATCCGTCACGGTATGGCTTAAGTACAGGGGAATCCCATAGTCATTTAAGCACTGCTCAATGTTTCTGGGAAGGCCGCTGGCATAGGGCTGTACCTCGAAGACTGCCTGCACATGGGCGCCTTCCAGGGTCATCCGCCTTGCCATAATCATGCCGATATCCCCAGAGCCTAAGATTACTGCCTCCCGCCCTACCATCTTATTCTGCAGGTTGATATAGCTTTGCGCCACTCCGGCGGTATAGATTCCGGCTGGCCTCTGCCCGGGAATACCGATGGCACCCCGGGTCCGTTCCCGGCATCCCATGGTCAGCGCCACTGCCTTCGCCTGGATTTCCAAAATACCGTCCCGGGAGGAGGCCGTCACCTTCCGGTCAGCGGAAATGTCAATAACCGTAATGTCTGTCAGATAAGGAATGCCCATTTCCAGCACCTGGTCGATAAACCTGCCGGCATACTCCGGGCCGCTTAAGGTCTCCCCGAACCGGGTCAGCCCAAAACCGTCATGGATGCACTGTCTTAAGATTCCGCCCAGAAAATGCTCCCGCTCCAGAATCAGAATATCCCGGACTCCCTTTTCCCACAGGCGCACTGCCGCTGCCAATCCCGCCGGACCGCCGCCAATGATTACCACATCCGTCTGCCTCATACGTCCTCCCTCACCTTTCCTGTAAACATGTATCCGTTCTCTTTGGAATACCGGACCTCCTCCGGAGGGATTCCCAGTTCCTCTTCTATCATTTTCGTGATTCTGGTCTCACAGTAGCCGCCCTGGCACCGCCCCATGGTGGCCCGGGTGCGGTTCTTGATTCCCGTAACCGTATGTACTCCCAGCGGATTATGGATAGCCTGCAAAATCTCTGCCCGGGAAACATTTTCACAACGGCAGACCACTTCGCCATAATCAGGATTTTCTGCAATAGCCGCTTTTTTCTCCTCAGTGCCCATCTCGATATATTTGCGGATCCCCTTTCGGCAAGGGTTAAAATCCGGATTCGGCTCCAGCTGTTCCCGCTCCGCCACAATTTTTACCACCCTCCTGGCCAGCGGCAGGGCACAGGTAATCCCCGGAGATTCAATGCCTACCAGATTGACCGTATTGGGCCTGTTTTCATCCGCCTCCAGAAGAAAGTCCAGAATCTCCCCTGTCTGCGGATTATATCGTTTCCAACGGATTCCTGCAAAATTACGGATAAAATATTCCCGTTTCATATGCTTAAACATTTTCTTCCCGTCCGCAATCAACCCGTCCAGATGTTCCTTGGTAGCCGCATAATCCTCACGCCCCTCTGTCACATAGGAATCCGGCCCCACCAGCACATTTCCGTCAATGGTAGGGGTCGCATGGGTAGAAAACCCTCCCTTGTCATTGGGAGCCGGGTAAACCGGAATGCCCAGGTGTTTTCCTGCCTTTTTGTCCAAAACAAAATACTCCCCTTTAAAGCCTTTGGTAGGATAGTTGGGATACCCCAGCATTTCCGAAATCTCCGGCGCATACATTCCGGCGCAGTTAATGACCCATCTGGCCGGAAACTCTCCTTTTTCGGTCTTTACCAGATATCCTTCTTCCAGCCGCTCAACCGCTACTACCCTGCTGTTAAAATAAAATTCCACTCCGTTCTGACAGGCATTTTCCGCCAGGGCGATCGTGTACTGCATCGGGTCCAAAATCCCGGAATCCGGCACATACATGGCAAACTCCCCGCCGGCGCTGGAATCCAGCCGGTTCAGTTCCTCCTTGTCAATCATCCGCATACCACGGACGCCGTTTTGCTCCCCCACCGCCTTATACTTTAAAAGATTCTCCCGGTCATGGTCATTAAACCCGACCACCACCTTTCCTGTCCGGCGAAACGGCACCTGCAGTTCGCCGGCCACCTGGTCAAACTCCTGATTGCCCTCCACTGCACACTCCGCCTTCAGAGTACCCGGCTTGTAAGTAAAACCGGCATGAAGCATTCCCGTGTTCCTGCCCGAATTGCCGCAGGCCACATCCAGTTCCTTCTCCAGCACAGCAACGCGCACTTGGTAACGGGACAATTCCCGCGCCACCGCGCTTCCCACCACACCGGCCCCGATAATCACCACATCAAATCCTGCCATCTCCTACCTCCTCCCAGATGACGGTCCGTTATCCGTCATCAAAATTTTTGTCACCAGGTTCCCCTCCTTATCGAACTCCAGTTCCATCGGCTCATCCAATGCCTCGACTCCCGGATACTTTCCGGCCTTCACATCCTCATAATATGCCTCCGACAGCATAATCTCCCCGATATGCAGACTATTGGGAATCCGTACCACACGGACATTCTCCGGATCAATCTTATTGCAAGTCTTAATACAAATCTGTATGGCCCCTTTATCATTGGCCACTACACAGGGAATCCGGGCCGAAGCCAGCACTGTGCTGGTAATACAGTTGGGATACATTTTCTCCACATCCATATCCTCAAAAATCTTGTTGGTAATGGCGCTGGCAAGCCCCACCCCCAGGGCGTTTCCATGGGATTCCTTACTGAGATTCAGAAAACAGGTTCTCTGCACCTGGATTCCCCCGGTGGCATAAGGTGTGGAAAACGTCCCCGTAATGTTGGGGTCCACTCCGGTTCCGCTGTAGTTCTTTCCCACCTCATCCACCACCAGCACATCCCCCTCTCCTACAATCAGCCGAGGCATATTGGAAAATGCCATTTTTAGAAGTTTTGGCTCCCTCTCCAGTATATCCTTTGCCAGAATCGCCTCAATCTTCCAAGTCTCATCATAAGCATTTTCCATACAGGGAATCGCCAGCAGAATCTTAGCCTTTTCCAGCACCACCTCTGCCATGGAAGGGATATTTTCCGCAATCACATCCATCCCGTCTCCATGAACCACCGAAGCCCCCACCTGCTTTCCCAGACCCACGGTCATCATCTTACAGGGGCCGCTCTCATAAGGGCCGCGGAAGGCATTGTGAGGCTTCAGACGGCAGGAAACGATAATCCCATCCGCCTCGTAGGCGTTTTTATCAATGGCCACCAGCCGCTTTCTCCTGGAATATCCCAGTTCCACCACCTCCATCGAGGATTTGATGGGGCATCCCATAGTTTCCGGCGTAATATTATATCCTGCCAGGACCTCCAGCTGCCCTTTTGCCGTGGCCCCTCCATGGCTTCCCATAGCCGGAACGATAAAAGGCCTGGCTCCTCTGGACTTGACAAAATCCACGATGGCCTTCGTAATAATATCCACGTTGCGGATTCCCCGGCTGCCAGCTGTGATTGCAATACGCATGCCTGGCTGAATCAGAGAGGCAAACGCTTCCTGCCCCAGTTCCTTTGCCACTGTCCCCGCAATCTCTTCCGGTGCAATCCTTTCTGCCGGAAATGTCTGTCTTGCATGAAACATCTTCGGAATCGGTGTGTTCTCTAAAAGCTTTGATACCATACCGCCATTTACTGCCTTTATCATGTTTCTCCCTCCTTGTACCGGATTCTTTGCCTTTTTGCCGGATATTCCGTATGAAAAAGGGGCAGTTTTTCTCATGCCTGCCCCTTTTCCTATGATTAATCCTTATTCCACTCACTGCCTTCACGAACCAGGCACGGCTTCTTGGAGTTGAACTTCCAGCCCGGAATCAGATACTGCATGCCCACTGAATCATCACGGCCTCCCAGGCAATTGTCCAGATACAGCTTGTGAGCCTTCTGAACCTGCTCCATGTCCACCTCAATTCCCAGACCTGGCTTCTTGGGAACCTCCACGCAGCCGTCCACAATCTGCAGCGGCTCCTTGGTCAGCCTCTCCAGGCCTTCCTGCCAGATCCAGTGAGTATCCAGCGCATTATACTCTCCCGGCACTGCAGCGCCTACCTGAGTAAACATGGCCAGGGAAATGTCAAAATGGTTGTTGGAATGGCTTCCCCAGGTATACCCAAAATCATGGCACATCTGGGCCACCCGCACCGAGCCGGCCATAGTCCAGAAATGGGGATCAGCCAGAATGATATCCACAGCCTGAGACTCCAGGGAATGCCCCACCTCTCTCCAGTCCGTGGCAATCATGTTAGTGGCTGTCGGGAATCCGGTACGGCGGCGGAACTCGCTGACAATCTCACGGCCTGAGTACACGCCCTCGGCGCCGCAAGGGTCTTCGCAGTAGGTCAGGATACCTCTCATTCCCTTCACATACTCCACTGCCTCCTCCAGCAGCCAGCCGCCGTTGGGGTCTAGGTCAATCCGTGCCTCGGGGAACGCCTTTTTCAGTTCCCGGATCACATCCATCTCCTTATCGCCCCGCAAAACGCCGCCCTTCAGCTTAAAATCCTGAAAGCCGTACTTCTCATGGGTGGCCTTTGCAAATGCCACAATCTTATCTGCGGTCAACGCCTCCTCATGACGAATCCGGTACCACTCACAATCCGAATCCGGCTCATGATCATAAGGCAGATCCGTGCGGTTGGGGTCCCCTACAAAGAACAAATAGCCCAGCATCCGCACCTTATCCCTCTGCTGCCCATCTCCCAGAAGTTCACACACCGGCACTCCCAGATACTTACCCAAAAGGTCCAGGCAAGGAGCCTCAATCGCCGTAATTACATGCACTCCCGTGCGCAGATCGAAGGTCTGATTGCCCCGCACATCCTCCTCCCCCTTAGAGTCCAGATAAGCCTTTACCTTCAAAAGAGTGCTCTTATACTCAGAAATCCTGGTGCCTTCCACAATCGGAATGCACTCGTTAAGAGCCGCTGTGATTTTCTTCCCTCCCGGGACCTCGCCAACCCCCATTTCCCCGTTATCCGCATGCAGAATCACAATGTTTCTGGTAAAAAACGGAGAATGCGCGCCGCTCAGATTCAGTTCCATACAATCCTTGCCCGCTACCGGATAAACCTCCATTTTCGTAACTACAGGTACTCCCATCACTACTTCCTCCTTTATTCAATTCTTTTCGTTTTTTATGTATCTTTACCTCATTTTTTCCTGTCTACGCCGCCTTCTTTTTGCTCTTTCTGTCATCCCAGACCGCATAAGCCACCGATACAATGATCAGCACCCAGATAAACAGCCCAATGGGTCTGGTAAAGAACACCGCAAGGCTCCCGCTGGCCGCCGAGACAGCCTGAATAAAATAATTCTCCAGATCTTTTCCCAGAATAAACCCGATCAAAAAGCAGGAGGCCGGAATTTTAATCTTGCCAAAGATATACCCGATCACGCCGAAGGCCAGCAGCGTCCAGGCGTCAAACATCCGCCCGTTCTTGGTGGCATAAGCGCCCACCACACAGATCATAATGATAATCGGATACAGCCGTTGGCGCGGAATGTAGATAATCTTGCTGATCCACTTGATTGGATAAAACATTACGATAAACATGATTATATTGCAGGCCAGCAACGCAATCAATATTATATTCCAGGTATGGGGATTCTGCGTGATAAACAGCGGCCCCACCTGTATGCCCTGGAGCATAAACGCCGAGATCAGCACAGCCGTTGTGGAGTCACCAGGAATGCCAAGGCTTAAAAGGGGAATCAAGGCGCCGCCTGTCAGGCCATTGTTGGAGGACTCGGAAGCCACCAGCCCCTCCGAAGAACCAGTGCCCAGAAGTTCCGGGTGCTTGGAAAAGTTCTTGGCCTGAGCATAAGCAAGAATGGAAGCCGCCGATCCGCCAACCCCCGGAAGCACTCCCATAAAGGTGCCGATCAGAGAGGAACGAACCAGGTTTACGCCCTGCCCCTTAAAATCCTTCAAGGAGAATTTTGTGACTTTGCCGCCCTCAGACGTATCAACCTTCTCAATCTTGAAACGCATGCCCTCTTCCGCTTCCTCAAAAATCTGGGCAATCGCAAACAGGCCGATCAGCACCGGCAGAAGCTGGAAGCCATCCTGCATCTTCGCCTTCATAAACGCCGGCACCATACGATAAGAATTGTTCACGCTGAACATTCCGCACAGGCTTATCAGAACACCGCCGAAGCCGGCAAAAATCCCCCGCAGCATCTGCCCCTTGGAAAGCGCCGCAATAACTGTCAGTGCAAACAAAATAATCAAAAACTTTTCCACCGCGCTGAACTTTAAGGCCGCCGCACTTAAAAGCGGAGTAAACAGCCACAGGCACAAAAGAGAAATCAAACCGCCGATAAAACTGGCCAGAATGCCAATCTTTAAGGCACGCTCCCCCTCGCCTCTCTTGGACATAGGATATCCGTCAAAAGTTGTGGTGATCGAGGAGGGGGTACCCGGAATATTAATGAGAATTGCCGGCACCAGGCCGCCGGAAATACCGCCCACATACAAGCCAAGCAGCAGAAACAGCGCCGTATCCATATCATAGGCATAAGTCATGGGCAGGAATACTGCCACCGCCATGGTTGCCGTCATGCCAGGGATGGCGCCGAACACGATACCAGCCACAACGCCTAAAGTTGCAATTAAAAGATGCGCTACCATACCGTTTTACCATCCTTTCTTAGTAAAGTGTGAAGCCAAGCTGCGGGAAGGGCAGAGTGCAGATACCGCTGGGAAGCGTAATATTAAACACTACGCCAAACAACACACTGATAATAAGCGCACTGACCACCGACAGCGCCACACTGAGAATCAAAGACTTCTTCTCTGTGCCCGCATAAAGCACATTGAACAGAAAAACAAACACAATGCTGGTTACCGTAAAGCCAATCACATTTAAGCACCAGAGATATCCGGCAAACAATACCAGCGTCCCCCACAGCTTCACATGGTCACAGTCTCCACGGAAGAATTTTCCCGGCTTTGCCAGGAAGGAATCGCCAGCCTTCACACGTGCCAGCCCCTCGGTCACAATGATTGCAGCCAGCAGGGCTGCCAGCACCACCATGACAATACGAGGCATAATCCAATGCTGAGTAGAGTACACCACCTTAATCATATCGTTTCCCCTTTCCTGTATTCTGAACCTGCAGAGCAAAAGACCCGCCCCCGGCGCGGCATGTCTTGTCATCCCATACGGCACGGGTCTTTCCTGGCACCCTTAGTCCCCTTCTCTGCTTCGATCCCTTACATTCCCATCCTGCCAGAACCGGTTAGTTGGCCAGTTCATCCAGCGACGGAGCTTTCTCAATCAGTTCTTTACACATTTCACGCTTGTTATAGATAAACTCCTTGGAAGCATCCACTCCCACCTCGTCCGCGGACAAGGCGTTATAATACAGCTTTGCCATATCTGCCTGGAAGTCCGGGTTCTCGGTCACTTTTTTCATGGCTGCCTCATACTCTGCCAGCACATTTGCATCCATATCCTGAGGGAAATACATACAGAAATCCTTTGCAAAATCAAATGGCTCGCCGTTAAAAGTAACCCCGGACTCCGCCATGGAATCAATCTCGATACCGTTTACCTCACCACAAGAACCAAACATGGTCATCTTCAGCTGGTCCTCAACCCCCTCCTGGGTATACTGCTCAAAAGCAGAGGTATCGCCATAAATAATGTCCGCGTTGCGGTCCCACAGTCTTTGCAGCTTCTCTGCCGTGGTCCCGCCTACAATCGCCTTGATTCCGCCTGCCGCGTCGTCTCCGATAGTTTCTTTCACATACAGGTAGTAAGCCACAAATGCCAGATGGGAGGTGGCGCCGGACTCAATATTAAAGGACAGGGGTTCACCTGGGTGTTCCTCCAGATACTTGGTCACATCTGCCAGGGTGGCAAAATTGTCTTCTGCCGTCGCGCCGAAGCAGGCGCCCGGATTCTGGCCGATACGCGGGCCGACGGTCATATTCTCCAGAGAATACATCTCATCCACCGAGCCAAACAGCTGGCTTAAGAAAGTCATATCATGAAACATCATGATCAGCTTGCCATCCCCCTTGCCGTTCTTGATCTCATCCAGCGCCGCCGCATTTCCGATGGCGTCAACCTTGCCGTTAAAACCCATCTCCGCGCTCAGATAACGGGTTACCAGATCCGCGGTCATATAAGAATCTCCGGAGGTAGAGGTAGAACCGATGACCACACGGACATTCTGCCCCTTCAGGCTGCTCTCCCCTGCACCGGCGGGAGCCGCTGCCGCTGCCTGGGTCTCCCCGCCTCCTGCCGCCGGCGCTGCCCCGCCGGAACCGGCAGAATTGTTTCCGCAGGCTGCCATGGACAGGACCATTACTGACGCTGTTGCCGCTGCCAACACTTTTTTGATTGTTTTTCTCATGTGAAAAACCTCCCTCATTAAAATTTTTTATATTTGATATTGCACTGCTACCCTTATCGGTTCCCCATCCGCCGCGATTGCAGAAATCCATACTGTATCTTTTTATTAATAAAATTAATAGTAATAAAGGTCTTTATAAAAATAATCAATTATGATACAATGTCAGAAAAAGCGCACTCAACCGATCACCACGTTTTTTCAAAAACAGAAAGGACACCTCCTATGAAACATTCCATTTCCGATCTTCAGCAAATGTATCATCGCTACCGCACGCAGGTATTGTTTCTGCTGCTTCTTCTCATCGCTGCCCTCATTTCCATCTTTCAAAACCGCTTTCTGGCCCTGGCCGCCCTGGCAGCTGCCCTGGCATTTCACCTGGCCATTCTCCGTCCTCATCAGAAAAAATATGTCCAGGCCTTTCTTCAGGCCAACTTGGAACGCACCCTCTGCCCCAAACTAGGCATAAACACCGTTTCGGAGAAAAACGCTTCCCGCATCACCCCCGCCCTCCTCAAAAACGCTCATCTCATGCCCTTTCGTGAGGAGACCGGCACACCTCTTCTGCGCTGGGAACTGTCCGGCCAGCTTCGCGGCCTTTTTGTCTCCCTGTGCGACGTCACCCTCGCCCAGGACTTCAGACTGGTGGAAAAAGGGAAAAAACGTGTCCATTTCAACACTGGCGTCTGGGCTCATATCGAACTTTCCAGGAATACCGGTATGAACTTCCGGCTGCTTCACGAAACATCCGTACCCACTCCCATTCGTATGGATTACTTTTCCCGGGAATCCTTGCTGATCCCTTCTCCGGTTGGGGACCCGGACTTAGCCAAAGCCTTTGTCCTCTACCACCCAATCACAGAAGAGGCTCCGGTTCTGCCCGGTCCCTTCCTCAGAGAACTGAAAAAACTGGCAGAATACACTCCCGGCTACCCGGCAGTCAGCATCCAGGGAAATCAGATGGATATCTTTATCCGCGGCCGCTTTCTGGCCCGCCCGGTTTCGGTCAAGGAGCCGCCAACTGAAAAACAGCTGAATTTTGATCCCTTCCCGGAATTGCTCTATCTGATGGATTTGGCCGCTTCCCTCTAGAACGTGTTTGAAAATCACTTTCCGTTTCCTGCTTCCGGATGCGATTTTGTTGCTTCCTATGTACTTATCATACACCACCTTGTATAAGAAGTAAAATTACTTGTTTTTTATGTTCTCTTAATTCTATTAATAGTAAATTGTGCGTTTTGCCCAGAAAGGATTCCATGGATACCAAACAAATTGAATATATTTTAAAAATTGCAGAAGAAAATAACATTACCCGAGCCGCAGATAAGCTTTTTATCACCCAGTCTGCCTTAAACCAGCAGCTTTTGAAGCTGGAAAAGGAACTGGGCACGCCC